>JBFHKM010000176.1:0-5054 GCA_041595335.1 Sphaerochaetaceae bacterium | reverse complement strand
CTCCTACCTATAATTATAGTCTATCTTGCACTTCAAAAGCAGTTTGTTGAAAGCATTGCTCTATCTGGTGTTAAGGGTTAAGAGGAAATAAAATGAAAACATATCATGTCGGAAAAGATGGTTCAGACCACAATGATGGTTCAATCAACAATAAGTTTCTAACAATTCAAGCAGCTGCAGATATTGCAGTAGCTGGTGATACAGTAATTGTCCATGAAGGTGTTTATAGAGAGAATGTAGATCCTAAAAATGGAGGCTCCAGCAATATAAACAGAATCACCTACAGAGCTGCAGATAATGAGAAAGTAATAATAAAAGGCTCTGAAATAATAAAGGGATGGATTGAAGTTGAAAATGGAGTTTACAAGAAAATAATTCCTAACTCTTTCTTTGGTTCCTTCAATCCCTATAAAGAGATAATTTTTGGAGATTGGCTTGTGTATCCCACGCCACAACATCTTCATAGAGGTGAGGTTTATCTCAACGGTAGATCTTTATTTGAAGTCTTTGATGAAGAGAATCTCTTTAATCCTGTTAAGAAAAAAACATTCAAAGTTCCTCTTGTTGGAATTGTTGAGAATGTAAAAAGAGTCGATGATACATTGCACACTTGGATGTGCAATGTTGATGATGATAATACCACAATCTATGTAAACTTTGGTAACATTGATCCAAACGAAGAGACCATTGAGATAAACGTTCGAGAGAACTGTTTCTACCCATCTCTAACGCATTTGAACTACATAACAGTAAGTGGTTTCGAAATGGCAATGGCAGCAACTCCTTGGGCCCCTCCTACAGCAGACCAACCAGGCTTGATTGGTCCACATTGGAGCAAGGGCTGGATCATTGAGAACAACATCATCCATGATTCAAAATGCAGTGCAATATCACTTGGAAAAGAAATATCCACAGGGGATAATGAATGCTCTAAATATCAGATAAAACCAGGCTATCAATGTCAGATGGAGGCTGTGTTCAAGGCTCTTGAAATTGGTTGGTCTAAAGATACAATTGGATCTCATATCGTACGAAACAACACAATATATGAATGTGGTCAAAATGGTATTGTTGGTCATATGGGATGTGTGTTTTCAGAGATCTACAACAATCATATCTACAACATTGGAACAAAGCATGAGTATTTTGGATGGGAAATTGCAGGAATCAAGTTCCATGCACCCATTGATGTTATAATAAGAAACAACTGCATTCATGATACATCCTTGGGACTTTGGCTCGATTGGCAAACTCAGGGCACCAGAGTTTCCTCAAACGTTCTGTACAACAACGGCCGGGACTGCACCATTGAAGTATCGAGTGGTCCTTTCATTTTGGACAACAATATCTTTGGTTCAACCTATAACTTTGATTACTTATCTCAGGGTGGTGCTTTTATAAACAACTTATTCTGTGGCTGCATGTCTCATAAGAAAGTTCTTGATAGATCCACACCCTATCATGCTCCACACTCAACAACAGTGCGTGGTTGCTCATTGGTTTACAGTGGTGATGATAGATTCATAAACAACATCTTTGTTGGTTCAGGAGGAAGGCCATTAGACAAAATTGATGCATTCTCTGGAACAGAAGGTTTTGATATGCACCCATCAAGCAATGAAGAGTTCCACAGAAACATCATTGCAGGTGGTACGGGTGATATTGAGAAGTTTGTATTGTACGAACAGCCTGTTCAAATAGAAGGTAATGTTTATTTGAATGGAGCTAAAAAATATAAAGAAGAGAAGAATTTCTATAAAGATGAATCCTTCAATCCAGAGATAAAGTTCATTGAAAAAGAAGATGGAATCTACATGCAATGGAATATTCCAGAGGATATGAGAGAGATTGAGACTTACATTCCAACTACAGAAAGTCTTGAGACTGTCAGAATTGTTGATGCAACATTCGATAATCCTGATGGAAGCTCAATTACTTTTGATTGTGATATGCTTGGTAATAGAAGACCAGCAGCTCCAACTCCTGGTCCGTTAGAGATGACAGAAAGTAAAACTGCCCTTATTAAGGTTTTCTAATTAACCCAAAAACAGAAACCCCTGATTATAATATAGATGAAAGGGGTCAAAATCTCTTTCATCTTTTTCTGCATGGATCAGTCATAAAGCACAAAAAAAAGAAGCATTTGACTGCTTCTTTTTTTAGTACGTTTTTTTTATTAATTATCTTCTCTAAATCGAGTTAAAAATTCCTTTGTTCTTGGGCTCTGTGGATTGACGAAGATATCATTTGAAGATCCTTCCTCTTCAATCTTTCCGTCAGCCATGAAGACAACGTGAGATGAGATATCACGGGCAAATGACATTTCATGTGTTACAACAAGCATTGTCATTCCTTCGTGAGCAAGTTTCTTCATTACTTCCAAAACCTCACCTACCATCTCAGGATCCAATGCAGATGTTGGCTCATCAAATAAAAGAATCTCTGGATCCATTGCCAAAGCTCTAGCTATTGCAACTCTCTGTTTCTGACCACCAGATAATTGAGCTGGTTTTGCATTGATGTATGGTGCCATCCCTACTTTCTCAAGATATTTCATTGCCTGTTCTTTAGCTTCGGCTTTACTCTTCTTCAAAACTCTTATCTGACCTAGCATGCAGTTACTTAAAACTGTGTGATTGTTGAACAAGTTGAAAGATTGGAATACCATTCCAACTTTAGCTCTATAAGCTTCCTCACTCATTCCACCTTCAGCTACTTTAATGTCATGAAATATTACATCACCTGATGTTGGAGTTTCAAGTAAATTTATGCATCTGAGCAGAGTAGATTTACCTGAACCAGAAGCTCCTATAATAGTTGTTACATCACCTGTATTTACATTGAAATCTATATCTGTCAGCACAACGTTTGTACCAAAAGTTTTTGATAAATGATTTATATTTAATATTTCACCCATTATAGTCTCTCCCTTGCTGGAACATGTGCTGAATTCAAACCACTTGTATAAGCCAATGTATCTGTTGTAGCTAAATCAAAGTTAGCAGGTCCATCCATCTTTCTTTCTAGATATCTCATAATTCTTGAACAAGTAAATGTCAATATGAAATAAATTATCAAGGTAACAGTAGCTGCTTCAAAGTATGTGTACAATGCTCCAGAGATACTCTTGAATGTAAAGAACAATTCAACAGTTCCAATTATTGATAATACACAGGTATCTTTGATGTTGATTATCAAGTTGTTACCAATTTGAGGCATTATCAAACGAAGAGCCTGGGGTAGAATAACACTTGTCATTGTCTGGAAGTGATTCATACCAATAGCTTTAGCACCCTCAGTTTGACCAATATCAACAGAAAGAATACCACCTCTAACAGTTTCAGCCATGTAGGCTCCTGTATTGATTGATACAATCAATATAGCAGCTTTCCACATGCCCATGTTTATTCCAAAGAGCTGACTTGCACCATAATAGATGAATGCAGCCTGCAACATCATTGGTGTGCCTCTGAAGAATTCCACATATATGGATAGGATAACTTTTACAAATTTTATCAAAAACTTGCTGATAGGGCTTGCTGATCTTTTTGGTTCAATTGTTTGAACAATACCAACACCAAAACCTATCAGACAGCCCAAAGCTGTACAAATAATAGCAATTGCCATTGTTACGCCTGTGCCCTTGAGTAAAGAGCCACTGTATGTTTGCACAATATAAATCATGCGCTGTATAAAACTCATATCAGCAATAGTCATTGTAATTATTACCTATCCTTTATTTATTATTTAGTTTGATAGTGGTTGAACTGTAATTGCTTCAGCCATCATTTCGTTGTAGTCACTTTCATCCATTGTAGCTAATATTTCATTTATAGCACTTGTCAATTCAGGATTCTTCTTTGATACTGAAATACTGATATCAATATCGGACTGGCTAACTACAAAGTCATCGTCAGTTCCTGCAAAGCTCAAGATCTTCATATCTGGATAAGCAACCAATGCAGCTTGTGCAGTAGGCATATCTGTACAGATGAAATCAACTCTTCCACTGTTCAATGCAACTAGCATAGCAGGTGCGGATTCTTGTGCTGGTAATAGTTTTGCACCTTCAATCTGAGGTAAACAAGTATCATACCAAAGAGTACCTAACTGACTTGTAGCAGAGCCACCACTCAAATCACTTAAACCTTGAGCTGAAGCATATTCACTATCTTGCATTGTCATCAAAACAACTGATGCATAGTAGTAAGGATCTGTGAAATCTACCATCTGTTTTCTAGCTGGTGTTGGAGACTGACCTGCAATAACACAATCAACTGATCCTGATTGAACTGCTGGTACCAATGAATCCCAATCTAACTTTACGATTTCTAGAGGACGTCCCAATTTGTCAGCAATAATTTTTGCCATCATAACATCATAACCATAAGCATAGTCATTTGAATCTGCGATTCTAACTGCACCATTTGAGTCATCTGCTTGAGTCCAGTTATATGGAGCATATCCACATTCCATTGCAACTCTTAAAGGTTGTACTGTATTTTCAGCTTCTGCAGCCTGTGCTTCTTTTGAACCACTTGCAAATACTGATGTTACACAAAGTGCTAATACCATAGTGAGTACTAATAATTTTTTCATCTTTTGATCTCCCATATCATTTAGTCAGGGTAATGTGTGTGTGTTTTTTTCAAATCCTAAACTAATTAAACATGAGCTTAATATAACTTTACGTTATAATTTTGTCAATAGTGTTATTAATTAAACAGTTTGTTATAATATTGTACAATAATGAAAAATATGTCGTAAAATGAGTTTTTCTGTATAAATATTGAAAATACACCTCAAATATGTAACAAAAGGCTTAAAATATTACGTTTTTAGAAATATTAATTAATTTTGAAATTACAATTTTTTATTGTATAAATCCAGAAATGAGGCTATTTTTTGTTTTTTTCTTATACTTTGGGCAATCGAGTAGGAGGGCATCTTACGATGCCGACCTCTCACACCACCACGGCATACCGTTCGGTACCGGGCGGTTCAATTACATAACGATACTATATTAATAACCGCTACAGTCATATTCGTATAGT
>JBFHKM010000175.1:0-5065 GCA_041595335.1 Sphaerochaetaceae bacterium | reverse complement strand
CTAGTTATTAATAACTACATTATAAAGTATTACTTATTTTGACATATATCTAAATTATGTAATATTTACAATATATATATCAATTTCATATTATTTATAATCCAATATAAATGAGATGGAACGTTTTGAACATAGAAAGCCTGAATGTTACCATTCAAGCTTTCTTTTTTTACAACTGCTCATGAGCCTCAATTAGAATGCATACATTCTTTCAATCAATTGTCTGTACTTCTGCTCAATCACAAATCTCTTCAATTCTTGTTTGGCACTTAACTCACTACCAATTTCAAAAGACTTATCTAATATTGTAATTTTGTTTATCAATTCATGTCGTTTGAATCCAAATTTTTCATTTACCTTTTCATTGATTTTTTCTTGAATCAATTCTTTAATCTGGTCCATATCCATTTCAAGTTTTATGCTATCACTCATGCTTGAGAAGTATTCCTTAATTGCACTCATATTGGGAACAATCAAAGCACTTACATATTTTCTATCCTGGCCAATTACAACAGCAGATTCAATGAATGCTACTTCACTTAACTTACCTTCAATTGGTAATGGTTCTAAGTTCTCACCACCAGATAGAACGATTGTATCTTTAGCCCTACCAACAACACTTATTGCACCTTCTTTTGAAACCACAACAAGATCTCCGGTATTCAACCAACCATCATCACTCAAAATCTTCTTGGTAGCTGCTTCATTATTGTAATAGCCCTTCATTATCTGACGGCCTTTTACATGAAGTACACCTTTCTCACCTTCCTTGACCTCAATACCATCTTCATCAAGAACCTTTATTTGAGTATCATCCATGACCTGCATAGCACCAAGTAAAGGTTTTGAATAATGTCTTACTGCAAGTACAGGAGCTGTTTCAGTCATTCCATAACCGTCTAACAACGTAATACCGATTGCATTGAAGAATGTATCAATACCTTTAGGCATCGAACCGCCAGCACTTATACCACATATGAAGTTATTTCCCAATGCATGTTTTACATTGTCAAAAACAGCTTTTTTACCAACTTTATACATTGGATAGCGGAGTATCATTGAAGGAAGTCCTGATAGAACCTCAAGAACTCTTGGCATGCTATCTTTAGTATGAGGGATCAAACCTTTAACTTTGTTCAAACCATGTCTGTATTTAATGGCGTTATTTATAAAGAATGTTCCAGCTACTTTTGCAAAACCTTTTTGTTTGGATATCTTTCTATATACACCCTGATAGATCACCTGCCATACTCTAGGAACTGATGGAAACCACTGAGGATTTACTTTTTGGAAATCTGTCAACATTATGCGACTTATAGGTTTGCTGTAACATATGCAATTGCTGTTCCAAAGAACAGTATAATCAACAGCTCTTTCGAATGAGTGCCAGATTGGAAGAACAGATAACCATCTCTGTCCAGGTTCAATTTTTTCTTCAATAAAATGGCTCACCCTCTCAATTTCAAAAACTATGTTGTCCTGAGTTAGCATAACGCCTTTGCATGCACCTGTAGTACCACTTGTAAATATGATGGTACAAAGTTCATCACCTGTTCCTCTTTCAACATCCTCAAGTAACTCTGCTTTTGCATTTGAATCATTTGATAAGATATCATTTCCCATTTCTAGTAATCTGTCTAAAAATAAGATCTCTATACCTTCAGTTTTGACATTGTCAAAGTTTGAAGATTCCATAACAATCAAAGTTTTGATGAATGGTAGATCTGCTCTCAAAGATAATATTTTTTTCAAAAATTTGTCATTTTGAACAAAACAAACTTCGCTTTGAACTTCAGATAAGATCTGGATGATTTCATTATCAGTTGCTTCTGATCCTCTAGGAACATCAACCGCACCAATAAATTGCATTGCCAAATCACTCAGCAACCACTTACCACAGTTATCAGATAAAATTCCAATCAACTGCTGTCTTTTGATATTTAAAGTTTTTAGGGCCAGGGCCAAAGATATCACCTGTCCTTCTAATTGTTTATATGTTGTGCTTTGAAAAACACCTTTCTTATCTTTTTCCATTTGAACCGCTAAGGAAGGATGTTCAGTTGTTCTTTTTAAAAATACTTGAGCAATTGTTTGCATGTAGTCTCCTGTAGTGTAGTATAATCATGATATTTATTTTTACACTTTTAGTCAATATGTCAATATTGACAAATACAAGACGAGTGTAATTAATAAAATACATCGGTTTTACCCAATCTGTTGGTAAAATGTATCATACTCTTATCCAAAAAGATATAAAAATATTTAGCAAAAACTACAAAACCAATTAGAAAACACAGAAAGCACACATATGTAAAAGTTTGAATGATAATAACTCATTTATATCATCTTTTTATTCAAATTCTTTTTTTAAATAATATTAAATATTTCTTTAATATATTAAAGAATTAATGTAATATGGCTAACATGACTTTAGATAAAATATATCACGCAGCCTACACTCTTAAAGATGTAGCTAGAAAAACGGACCTTTTTAGAGCTCCTGCAATGTTTCCAGATAATGAAGTTTTTTTAAAAACTGAAAACTTACAAGTTACAGGCTCTTTTAAGCTGAGAGGTGCATATTATAAAATATCACAGCTATCAGATGAGCAAAAACAGAAAGGTGTTATTGCTTGTTCAGCTGGTAACCATGCACAGGGTGTTGCTCTCCCAAGTTTTGCAGTACTAGTTTATAAAAATGAAGATAATTCCTTGCAGGGGAATATTTTATTTGCAAAAATTAAAAATCTTTTAACATATCCATGTGTGGAGTAGTATGGAGTTGACGTAATTACCTATTTACTATATAGTTATTGTTAGGAGATGCTATGTTTGCCACAACCTTACCAAAAAATAAAGACGGAAAAAGAAAGATTGTATATGTTGTTTCCAAGAGAATTCCAATTGGCTACAAACTGAATGAGAAAGGACGAAAGGTCAGAACCTATAAAAGCAAGCAGGAGATTGTTGAGGAGATTGGTTTTGTTGAGGACCTCCTTGATAGATATCCTGATCCTCTGGCTCATTTCAAAGAGGAAGCGAAACGAATAACTCAGCAGAACAAGATAAAAAAGCAGAGTTACATCCTTGGTTGCAGTTTTGATATGTCGGAAGAGTATGATGACTCTCAGGAGGATTCTTTCGATGAGAGAGGAATGCAGAGCGACCTGTACAACTATGGCTATGCTGTAATTTCAGCTATCTATCATCAGCTGGACATTCATTATTTCTTGAACAACAGGAGACGCTACACAAAAGCCAGATACAACCACAACATGATATTCTTGATGCTTATTGTTGATAGAATAATAAATCAATCATCAAAAAAAGGAGCTTGGGAAAGAAGAAACTTCTACTTTGAAAACTTCAATTTTACAATGGATGATATGTATCGCTCATTGGATTTCTTTGCTAAGAACAAGGTTGATCTTCTTAAGAATGTAAACAGCAGGGTCACAGAGCTTTATAACAGACAGACAGACTTACTTTATTATGATGTAACAAATTACTACTTTGAGATTGATGAAGAGGATGAATTGAGAAAGAAAGGTGTTTCAAAGGAACACAGACCAAATCCCATAGTTCAGATGGGTCTGTTCATGGATACCATGGGGTTCCCAGTCAATTATGAGCTTTTCAAAGGAAACACCAATGATAACAGGACCCTCATTCCTGGAATGGAGACCTTGGGGTTTGATCTGGACATAAACAATCTGATTTACGTTGCTGACAAAGGAATGATGTCTGGTAACAACATAAGGCAGATAAGAACCAATAAGTCAGGTTATGTTATCAGCTATTCAATACGTAAGGCATCAAAAGAACTCAAGGATTACATCTTGAATCAAGATGACTATGAGATATGGAAGAAAGATGATGGAGATTCTGCTGATGAGTACGATTTCAAATGTAAATCTCGATTCACATCAAGACGCATAAATTATGATGTCATTGTACGAAGAAAGGTTGAAGAGAATGGCAAAACTGTCATGAAGGAGTTTGTTCAAAGAGGCAAAGGACATACTGATATAAATGAGAGACAGATCATCTTCTACAGCAAGAAATATGCAAAGAAAGCCAAAAAAGACAGAGCCAAAGCCATTGAGAAGGCAAAAAAGATAGCAGCAGGTAAATATGGTCAGAAGATATTGACTGCAGGTGCTATGAAATACGTCAGAAGAGAATGCTACAACACCAAGACCGGTGAGATAAATAGTGATCAATGGGATGATTTGACTTCCTTTGATGATGATCTAGTGAAAGAGGAAGAGAAGCTGGATGGTTACTATGCGATAATGACAAATGTAATTGGTCTTGAGAAGGGAGAGAAGCCATTTGCCTCCAAGCATAGATGGACTCATGATGAGTTCTATCAATTGAACAGAGAGGTTTCAGATTCCGATATAATTGAGATGTATAAAGGACTTTGGAAGATTGAACAGAGTTTCAGAATTACAAAAAGTGATTTAGATGCAAGACCTGTATTTGTGCGACGGGAAGACAGAATTGAAGCTCATTTCCTTATCTGTTTCTTATCTTTGCTGATATTGAGGATATTGGAACACCGCATGGGCAACAGATACAGCGCCAGCCAGATTAAAGAGAGCATATCCAATGCTCTGTGCACCCATATCAATGAGAACAATTACAAAACTGTAAATTATTCAAAGCTTCTTGGGGAACTTGGAGACAATCTTGGAATCAATTTAAGAAAGAAGATGTACTCACAATCTGAGTTAAAAGACCTTATTGGACAGGCAAAGAAACTTGGATATTGATAATATACAGATACTCCACACACCGATATGTGTGTAAATGTTGTAAGATTTTCAGCTCCCATAAGCATTTACTGGGAGTTTTTTTACTTTACAACTGCGAAACTCGGGATAAAGGAAAAGTTAATCAAGATGTAAAATGATAAAAAACAAAAAAAATTTAGGATTAGCTAAAATTTTATAGTAAAATAAAAGTGTCATTTCATATAATTGGAAGTTGCTCTTTTCCAGGAGATTCTGAGATGTTTTTCAATATGCTGATTGATGAGTGGACCAAAAAAATTGGCCCT
>JBFHKM010000174.1:0-5070 GCA_041595335.1 Sphaerochaetaceae bacterium | reverse complement strand
ACATATGAATGCTGTATGAGGAGCCCAATATCAATACCATACACGGCGTTATCATCGTGACTACAGATAGTTCATACCCTATAATACTCATGAACGCTATTGTCCATATCAATCCAATTATGGAAACAATCCCTGGGATTATTACCGCCCTGAAGGACCTAAAACTGAAGAAATATATGAGCAGTATCACAACAACACAAAGAGCCAGTAGCAAAGTAAAGTCTCTGAATAGATAGTACTCAACTCTCTGATCAAAAATAGGAGCACCTAGGATATATGTATCACAATAAGGGTCCAATTGGTGAATTATCGTATCCCATTCACCTATCAAACGCTCCTGTTGGCTACCAAGTTTCTTGTTGTTGAAATAGAACAGCAATGATGTTCCATCTTTAGAAGCAAGAAGTCCTTTAGCAATATCATCGTTCTGAATATTGACTCTTACTTCCTCAACTTCCTCTTCTGTCCATGGAGTTCCATCTTTATGTGAGGATAGTTTTGTAGCAGCAAGTCTTGTTCCCTTCTTTGCAACTGTTAAATAATCGAATACAGATATAGGAGTATTCAATTCATCATATTCTGCCAATTGGTCCAAAACCACTTCAAGTTCATTGAATGTATCTGCAGTGAAGACACCGTCTCCTTGAACCACAAAGGTATAATCCTGAGTGTAATCTCCCTTACTGTCTAAAACCTGATCAGTAAGTTCAGCTGTATCTTTATCAGTTTCCAAAAGGCTCTGAATATCAGTATTAAGTTTTATATTCCTCATAGGTAAAAAACAAGCCAGGGTAATAGCAAAGATTGCAATTACAATTCCCAGTGGATGTCTTTCTATAAAATCAAGAATTTTTTGCATTGATCACTCCAAATTACATTATTATTATTTCGACTGTCTCTATAATAATTGCAATGTCAAACTATTACAATTATCATTTAAGTTATTTCAATTAATATCTAGATAAAAGCTAGGACCCCGTATGGGGTCCATTGTTTCTAAATATCATTAATAGTGATTAATTGAATTTAAATATTTTATTGGCAATTTGATAACCACGAACAGCTACAAAACGTCCTGTATGTCCTTTATAGTTAGCAAGTTGACAACCCCAGTAAGTTCTTATTCTAGGATATAATTCTGGTTGGTTCTTTTTGACCATCTTCCAGAAATCTTTTCTCTTCTGTTCATTCTCAGCTGTTCCTGATATACGTAAATGAACTGTTGAAATCAGTGATAAAATTCTAATCAATCTGAATATGTATTCAGCAAGTTTAGGAGATATTTCAACCGTTTTTTTATGATCAAACTGCTCACATATCAATTGAGTTACATACATATATTGATCAATACGTTTTAATAACATTTTAGCATTTACACTTTGATCATCACGTCCTACAAAATATCTATAAAAATTAACATTCATATAGTATATTTTTTTAACATAAGGCAGTGGCATTGTAGCAAAAATACTATCTACATAGAAAGTATGTTCAGGAAGTACAACTCTTGAATCCCAAAGAATCTGAGTCTTATAAATCAATGTATGCATTACAAAAAATTCATTGGGACCAAACTTTCCCATTTCTTCCCAACCGAATACTTTATGTTGAGGTAAACCTTTTGAGAAATCGATTATTCTCTGTTCACCTGTATTTACTTTTTCATATACATAATTTGAAATCATTAAATCGATGTCTGTTCCATCTTTTTCAAATTGATGCAATTGCTTTAGAATCTTTTTATAAGCATCTTCATCAACCCAATCATCGGAATCGACTACTTTAAAATACTTACCTTTGGCATTCTTTATACCCTGATTAACTCCAGCTCCATGACCACCATTCTTCTGGTGAATTGCTCTACATATATTAGGATATTTCTTCTCATATTCATCTGCAATCTCACCTGTTCTATCCTTAGTTGAACCGTCGTCGACAATTAGAATTTCAACATCATCCCCTCCGACAAGGATGGAGTCAATGCAATGCCGCATATACGCTTCAGAATTATAACAAGGTACTGTAAATGTTATTAATTTTTCAAACTTCTTCATAATGTCTCAATAATATAACTTTTAAGTTATATGAATCAACTTTAAAAGACAAAATATTGACGAATTCAAGCAATCTCCACAAAAATCAATGAACATATATACAAACGAATAGGAAAGTCTCTATATGTTCACACTTTTCATTACGGAATAACCAGGAACTTCGTATGGATGAGATTCTATTAAAGCCTCGATTACTTTTTTTATCTTGTCATCAGCAACAATACACTCTACCTTCCACTCTTTTTCTTCATGAATCTCACCAATTTTACCTAAAAAAGGATTGCAGCTATCACCAGCTCTGAACTGTCCTGTTCCTAATGTTTGCCAACAGCAATGATCATAACCTCTTAAGGTTCCAGCTCCCTCTTTAAATATAGCTTCTTTAACACTCTCTAAGTGACTTGATGGTACATAGAAAATTAATTGATACATCTTGAAGATACCCCTTATTTATCATTATTATACAACTATGATAAAAATGATAGTTTTTTTAGGCAATCCCGGCAAACAATATTCTAGAACAAGACACAACATAGGTTGGCAGATAATGGATCATAAATATCCTTCAGCTTCATTTCAAAAGAAATTCAACGGTGAGATAGCCAATGAAAGAGGAATGAAACTTCTCAAGCCTCTGACCTACATGAATGAAAGCGGTCGCAGTGTTGGTTCTGCTGCATCCTATTACAATCTATCACCTGAGGAGATCCTTGTGGTTCACGATGATCTTGAACTTCCATATGGAGAGATGAAGGTACAGAAAGGTGGTGGACTAAAAGGTCACAACGGATTGAAATCTATCAAAACCTATCTCAATGACAACAATTTCTACAGACTAAGATTTGGAATTGGTCGTCCTGTCCATGGCTCTGTTGCTTATTTTGTTCTAGCCGCTTTTTCAAAAGATGAAACAATTGCACTTCCAATTTATTTAGATAAAGCTTCTGACGAAATAGACAAAGTTTTGTAAAAAACAACCATAATACTGCAAGATTGAGTCAAAAAACATAACAGAATTGATACTGTTTTGATGTCCAATGATTCATTCTTGCTAAAAATGCAACAATTTTGCAACATTCATCATTTTTCTTATTAATTTATTGTCTTATCCCCATTTATCATATCAATATAACTATTATATAGAAATATTTCTTTTTACATTTCCTCTATTGTTGTCTAAAACCCCTTTTATAATAAAGAATCACACCCTTTCTCTGTACTTTTTCATGTACAGACCCATATAATTTCGTTATTATTATAAAGGTAAATAAACAAATTTCTATCGAATATAATTGGTTATAAACAGGGGAGGACCGATGATATCAAGAGACTTTAGAATTTCCAGAAGAACACGTACAAGAATTAAATATAATGAGGTTGTTTTTTCAACAGAACAGAACTTAAATTCTTACTACCCACAATCACAAGAAATTGCATTTAAATATAATGAACTCAAAGATAAGGAAATACCTTACATGTCAGCTGCAAATCTAAATGCAAGTGCTATCTTACATTATCTTTATCAAGATATAATCACCAGATACCTAACGAACAACAATAAAGTTTTCTTTTCCAGGTTAACCAAAGAAATTCAAAATGATAATGATGCTGAGAGCACATTTACATTTTATTCAAAAGAATTTCCTTCACCAAAACTTGCAGAAATTGAACCAGATATTGATACTTTTATTGAGGAAACAACAAGAGGTTATTTCCTTCACAAAGTGATGACATTCAATCCTGCAATGACAAAAGCTATCAAGCCTTTGATTGCACCTGAAGGTCTTAAATTTCCTAAAGCAGAGCAAGCTCTTAAGGATTTACTCGGCGGGCTAAAAAACAGAGGACTTGATCACAATTCAATTGATGATGATCTGTTCACATTCTTAATCACTCCAGCACTTCTCAATCCTGAATCTCTATTTGATCAGATTTCATTTATCTTAGAAAAATGGAAGGATTTGCTATCTGACGAGCTCAAGAAGAGTCTTCTTAACGCTTTGGACTATCATACAGAAGAAACAAAGCCTGTTTATCAAGGTGGTGGTAAGCCTGAAACTTACATTCCTCAATATGATGGAGAGACATTGGAGATAGAGGCTTTCACTGAAGACAGAAATTGGATGCCAAACGTAATCATGGTTGCAAAGAGCACTCTTGTATGGCTCGATCAGCTATCTAAATACTACAACAGACACATCACAACTTTAGATCAGATTCCAAATGAAGAACTCGATAACTTGAGAGACCGTGGTTTCACAGCTCTTTGGTTGATTGGTCTATGGGAAAGATCTGATGCAAGTAAGAAAATAAAGAACCTATGTGGTAATCCAGATGCAGAAGCATCTGCTTACTCATTGAAGAACAACCAGATTGCAGAAGGAATTGGTGGTTGGCAAGCACTAGCAGATTTGAAATCTCGCTGTGATGAACGTGGAATAAAACTTGCTGCAGATATGGTTCCAAACCATGTAGGCATAGATGCTGATTGGGTTGTTGAACATCCTGAGTATTTCATACAGCAGAGCTACCCTCCATATCCTTGCTACACTTACAATGGTCCAGATTTATCAACAAATAAAGATATTGAAATAAAAATTGAAGATCATTACTACGATAAGACTGATGCAGCTGTAACTTTCAGAAGAGTTGATAAAAGAACTGGTGATACTCGTTATATTTTCCACGGTAATGATGGAACATCAATGCCTTGGAATGACACCGCTCAATTGGATTTCTTGAATCCAATCACAAGAGAGGCAGTATTCCAACAGATCAGACACGTTGCTATTAACTTCCCTATAATTCGTTTTGATGCTGCAATGACACTTGCTAAAAAACACATACAGCGTCTTTGGTATCCAAAACCAGGATGTGGTGGTGATATCGCAGGTAGAACTCAAAACTCAATGACTCCTCAGGAATTTGATTCTCACATTCCTAAAGAATTCTGGAGAGAGGTCGTGGATAGGATGGCTGAAGAGCTTCCTGATACATTGCTTCTTGCTGAAGCTTT
>JBFHKM010000173.1:0-5087 GCA_041595335.1 Sphaerochaetaceae bacterium | reverse complement strand
TCTATAGCCAATTTCAAAGTTCTTGATTTGATATTTTGTCTACTTTTATCAAATAATTTATAAAAAAAATATTCATCATCTCTGTATCCGTAAGCCACTCTTTTTGTAACTTTTATCATATTATTTAAACCTTCTAAAGGACCATTAGAGATAGGATACTTAACCCTTGATATGATGCCATCTATTCTTGTCTCAATCATTTTATTGAATGATCTTAGCATTGGAATTTCCTTTTCAAATGATCTAGAAAGTGTTAGCCATTTATCCAGACCTCTTTCCATTTCAGAAGCATTGGTTGCATCAAGTCCAGCTTTTAACTGATCTCCAAGAAAGTAAGCTATTTCTATATTTTCATTACAAGCTAAAATTTTTTCTAAATTTCTTACATTGGATATAGACCATTTGTATTGATCCTCTGGAATATTCAACCCCTTTTTTTCATATTCTTCATATAGATATCTGTTGTGTTTTTTTGCAATCTCATCTTTTCTTTCTAATGCTTTTCTGCTACTTGTTATTAAAAATCTAGTATTCTTTAGTTCTTTATACTTTCTTTTCACTTCTTTAAGATACTCCTTATATTCGAAGGTTTCATTTTCAATTATTCGGTGTTCTTGAATATTGGCTTTTCTTTTTTTATATCGTAATTGTCTGATTCTAGAATGAGTTTTAGCTTCTTCTTCTCTCAGTCTATTTTGTTCTAGCCTTCTAAGCTCTGTCAGAATGCGGTCATTGAAATTTTTAACAATGTGAAAGCCATCATAAATTATAGCTATGCTGGGGTATTTGGATTTGATAGCACGGGAATAATTGGCATTCATGTCCATAGAAATAGCTTTAACTCTACTCATCCAATCTCGTCCCATTTTATCAAAGAAGTGAAGTAATTGGTAAAGTGTTTTTCCTCTTTCTAAGAATAAAATCTCTCCTGTTTGCCAATCCATTACAACAGTTGCATACCTATGACCTTTTTGAATAGAAAACTCATCTATCGCTATATATGGACTGTAATGAGTTGGACTCATATCCTTGTATTTATCTTTTAATCTGTTCTTATCAATATGTTTAACTAATTTTCTATTGGTAAAAAGAGTTTCAGATATAGTCTTTATTGGGATTTGCGAGCTTTTAATCATTCCTATTATTTGATTGTAAAAGCATTTGGTAATAAAATGATGTGGCTGCTTAAATTCTATAGGTTGTGATGTTTTTTTATTGCACTCTGTACATAATAATTGGATATACTCAACTTCAATTATTATTTGATTATTTCCTACAGATAGATGTTTAAGTTTTACTTTTAGATGCTGATGTATATGATTGATATATGTATTTCCACAATGAGGACATTTCCTTGGAAGAGGTGCAGTACTCTTACCGTGAACTGTAGTTATGTTGTACTTAATGTTGAATTTATTACATTCAGAAAATGTAGGATCTTTTGTTACAGAGAATTGAGGTAAAGAGAGAAATGTATTAGTATATGGATTCATGGGCACTTACTTCCTTATTGTAAAAGTTTGGTTTCTAATACAATAACAGAGAATGTGCCCATTTTCTATTTTTTTTACCTTTAATTTTTAAATCCAGAAATATAGCTTTCTAATATTCACACAAATTTTTCCCATGAACCATTAAAATTATCCTATAATTTCAATGTATTTAAATTGTACAATTGCATCAATCGACGAATTATTTTAGCTATGTAAGTTCTTATGAATATTTTACATAAACGTTGGATTGATGTGATATAATTAATTCAAGTGAGGATGTGATTATGGGTATTGAATACAGATCAATTGATGAATACATTTTGAGTTTTCCTGATGAAGTTCAGGAGATTCTCTCCAATATAAGAAGAACAATCAATGAAGCAGCTCCTGATGCTGTGGAGAAGATGAGCTATAACATGCCAACGTTCTATCTAAATGGCAATCTTGTACATTTTGCAGCTTACAAAAATCACATTGGATTTTATCCAACTCCATCAGCAATCGAAGCCTTTGATGATGAATTATCATCATACAAGAGAGCCAAGGGCTCTGTTCAGTTTCCTTTAGATTCATCAATTCCTTATGATTTAATAAAAAAGATGGTCATCTATAGAGTGAATGAAATCACAAATATGAATTGTACTTAAAAAACTTATGCATGAGATATTGTATCCCATGCATACAGAATTATTAGTTTATTGAGGTCTCACATACAGTCTTTCTGACTTCTAAAATACAGGGTGGAGCTACAGATAACTCACTGACACCCATTTTAATGAATTTCTCAGTGAGACTTGTATCCGCACCTAACTCACCACATATTCCAACCCAGATATTCTCTTTCTGAGCATTTCTACATACCATCTCAATTGATCTTAAGATGGCGATATGATGAGTATCACAAAGTTCATCAAGTTTGGAATTCTGTCTGTCTATTGCAAGCATATATTGTGTTAGATCGTTTGTTCCTATACTGAAGAAGTCCACTTCTTTAGCTAACAGATCACTTATCATAACGGCAGCAGGAGTCTCAATCATGATTCCCTGTTTTGGAATCTTGAATTCAATTGATTTTGATTCAAGCTCTTCAATCACTTCAGACATTATTGATTTGATATCTTTCAATTCTTTCACGGAAATAATCATAGGATACATAATAGATAGGTCACCATAGACTGAAGCTCTCAACAGAGCTCTCAATTGAGTTTTGAACAACTCAGGTCTATCAAGACATATTCTTATTGCTCTATATCCCATAGCTGGATTCTCTTCAGCATCTAGATTGAAATAATCGACCTTCTTGTCAGCTCCGATATCTAAAGTTCTAACAATTACAGGCTTGTTCTTCATTCTAACCAAGACTTTTTTATAAGCTGCGAACTGTTCATCTTCCGTCGGACAGGAAGTACGTCCTAGAAATAAGAATTCAGATCTGAACAACCCGATGCCCTCTCCATCATAGGAAATGACATCATCTACATCACCAACATCACCAATATTTCCATAAATATTGATTTTATGTCCATCAATTGTCTTTGATTCTCTACCCTTGTATTGCTCTTCTATTTTTCTTTTTTCAATCTGTAATTCCAATTCTTTCTCTGTTTTAGTTAGAATTTCATCACTTGGATTGATGTAGAAAAACCCTTTATTACCATCTACAACTGCAGAACTTCCCTTGAAGTCATTTGTACTTTCAAAATTAGTCATCACCAAAGCTGGAATATTCATATTCCTAGCTAAAATTGCTGTATGAGAATTGAGTGACCCTTTTTTCATCACAAAAGCCAATACCTTTGATTTGTCAAATTCCATCGTCATGCTTGGATTTAAATCATCTGCAACAATGATTGAAGGAACTTCTAACTCAGAGGTGTTAGTTGAAAACCCAAGAAGGGTTTTAACAAGACGATTGGAAATATCAAGAACATCAGCGCTTCTTGCATTCATGTATTTATCATCCATATCGGAAAACATCTGTGCAAATTCTTTTCCAACTTCAGAAACTGCATATTCTGCATTACACTTTTTTGTCTCAATAGATTCATGAATAGCATCAATATAATCTTCATCTTCAATGAGCATCTGATGCATATTGAAGATTTCAGCGTCTTCCTCCCCCAATTCAACCAATGCTTTATCATAAAGCATTTTTAGTTGAGCTTGAGCTTGTACAACAGAATCATCTAATCTTTTGATTTCATCAGTTACACTTTCAATAATTTCAAAATTTATTTTGCTATCTTGCTGTTCAATAACATGAATTGGACCTATTGCAACACCCTTATATACCGACTTTCCTTGATAAGTAGTCATTCATTTCCCTCTTAATTTAAAGTATTTCTTTGATAATCTTGGAGACTGCCATAAAGGCTTCTTCTTCATCTTCTCCATCAAAAGATACTGTTATGGTATCATTCTGTTTGACACCTAATTTCATAAGAGCCATAAGTTTTGTAGCTTTTGTTTCTTTCTCTCCAAATTTCAAAGTAATATTACTGTTAAATTTTTTTGCAGTTGAAGCAATCATTCCAGCTGGACGAGCATGTATTCCAATTTCATCTGTAATTACATATTTAAATTCTTTCATTTATTTCCCCTATAAAATGTCAACATTTAATTTAATACTGCTGACTGTATATTTATTGTTTGCAGTTCTTAAAGAGTAAAAACACCAATAATAATTTAACGCAATTGAACTGCATTTGAACTTTTTATTAAAGACTTTTCTTTAATATATTACAGATATTGGTATCTTCACTCTTTACATTCACTATTCAGTTGTACTTTTCTAGGACAGATTTAAGTTTTTAATATCACTCATAATCTACAATTCCTTTTCAATAACAACAATTAATTCTATTTGATGCTCTGACCATTGGTCTTGATGACTTCCTGATACCAGTAATAAGAATCTTTGATGTATCTTTTTTTACTGCCACCGCCCAAGTCATCTTGGTCAACATAGATAAAGCCATAACGTTTGCACATCTCTGATTTTGATGAAGATACAACATCTATTGGTCCCCACATTATGTAACCAAGTAAATCAACACCATCTTCCTCTACGGCTATCTTAACTTGTTTTATATGCTGATTTAGAAAATCTATTCTATATGGATCATGTATTTTGAAGTCTTCTGTCAATTCATCTTTATAACCTGAAGAATTCTCCAGAATGAATAGAGACTTCTGATAACGATCATACAGATGGTTCAATGTTATTCTCAATCCGATTGGGTCAATCTGCCATCCCCAAGGAGTACGATTTAAGTATGGATTCTTTATTGAATTTCCCATATTTCCAGAAGTCAATTCCAGTCCCTTCTCATCATAAGATACAACTTTGGAGTTATAATAAGAGAAACCAACGAAATCACTTGTGTTGTTTTTAATGACTTCCAATTCATCTTCAGTAATAGATAATTCAATGTTGTTCTCTTTGAAATATGTCTTGGAATAATATGGATAGGCACCTTTCACCAAAACATCAAGATAGAACAAGTTTTTCATCTGATCAGATTGCATCTGTTTTAAATTATCTTCTGGCTTGCACAGATAAGGATATGTACACATATATGCTACCATACATCC
>JBFHKM010000172.1:0-5150 GCA_041595335.1 Sphaerochaetaceae bacterium | reverse complement strand
CTGCATACCATTATTTTTATCAAGGTCAGGTCTGAACTGATAGACAAATGCAAGTTCTGCGGAGAAGAACACCACAGCCCAAGCTAAATATACCAAAACAAGCATCAAGAATATGGATGCCAAAGATCCGTAAATTACAGATAGATTTATGAAGTAATCAGATAGATTGAACAGTGCATAATTCACAAGACTTATGATCACACTTCCAACAAATGATCCAACTGTAGCTGCTTTGAAATCAACTTTTGTATTTGGAACAAACATAATAAGAAGAAAGATTGATATGAAGACTATTATAAATGGAAGAAATCTGCTCAATAATGAAATCAAAATATTTGCATCAAGAGGAGTTCCTATTACTTCAGCATATTTACTACTGAACTTAGTTTGAAAGCTCACAAATGCTGCTATCAAAAGAACAGACATAATAACAAATGTAATGAAGTTAGCAAATCTACTTATTATATTTCTATTGGTTGAAGTTCTATATATACCATTGATCAGAGCCCAAACTCTGTTGATCAGAAGTACCATTGTTATCAAGAATGATATGATACCGACGATACCCAAACTTGTAGCATTGGAGGTATAATTATCAAGATAAGGTAGAAATTGAGTACCTATGTTAGCTTGTATGATATCATCTACAGCATTTGCCAACATCTTCTTAAACGGATCCAACACACCCAATGCACCAAAGAATGTAAAAAATACAGTCATTGCTGGAATCAAGGCAGTCAGAGATGTATATACCATACCGGATGCAGCTAAGAATGAATTATCAACCATGAAATGGTTGACTGTAACATTCAATATGTGACCAGCACTCATTGTTTTTTTTTGAAATAAATTAGGCAGAGCCTGTTTATCTTTTTTATCACTCACAGATTTTCCCTCTATGTTTTTATTATCATTACTATAAAATCAATCATATATAATTAATATTATTATAAACCATTTCTTACGTCTTTTGAACAACATCACACATCATAGCACAAGAAAGCTACAATCTACCAATAAAACCTATTTTTATTGCACCTACAATTTGGTATAATATGCATATGAAAAAACTATTCGTATGTTCAGATATACATGGCGATTATTTCGCTTTTCAAAAAATGGTAAGACTTGCAGAAAACAATCCATTGATAATAGCAGGAGATTTATGTCCTGGAACTTCAAGCTTTGAATCATTCTTCTTCCAGAACTCAAGCAATCTAATACTTGTGAGTGGTAACTGCGATAATTCCTATGATTTTCAAATCGCTGGCTTAAATTATCCACCGGAAATAAGAGAATTGGAATTCAACAATCGAAAAGTTGTTATAACTCATGGTCACATATATTCTTCATCAGTATCACCTATAAAATTATCACGTGGTGATATTTTTATCAGTGGTCACACTCATCGCCCTCAGCTCTATTTGAATTCATCAAACATAATTGAATTGAATCCAGGAAGTACAACGCGTCCAAGAGGAGGCTTTCCTCCAAGTTATGCTGTAATTGAAAAAGATATCATCAAAGTCATAGGACTGGAGAACAACTTGCTTATTTACTCTCTGGAGTATTGAGAGACTTGAGCTTATCTAGCTCAAGTTCAATCAAGCTATGATAACTATCCAAACTTCTTCCAATAACAACAACTTCATCTTTATCATAATTACTGCTCATATCATTTACAAAATGAATTGGTATATCACTGATAGATGATTTTGGTTTGTTAACTTTCTCTATAATTCTTTTATTCTCAAAGAAGGCTTCTTTGGCCATCTTCAATAGGTCTTCTGTATCTACAATATATCCCTCACTGATGGATAAAAAATCAGCAAGTTTTTTATACAGCTTTCTGTTTTTCTTATCGGTTATTCCACCATCTCTTGCAAGCATCTTCAGAGTGCTTTTATAATTGAACCCTAAGTCCTCAAGCATCTCTCTATATATTTGAGCGGTGAATAAAGCTTTAGCTTCCTTACCTTTCTTTTTATTACCCACCATCTCCCATGGAACAAATGTATCATCATCAAGAGCAACAGCAAGAGCATATGAAGGAAGTGCTCGCAAATCAAGAGGAAGAAGTTCCTTACCATGAGATGTGAAGTTGTAATCTTCTTTTGCACCATAATACGTTGATAGTTTATCAACGCCTTTTGAAAAAGACGCTACATGAGTTTTGCCTTTTGCTATGGCCTCCAAGAACAGCAGATAATTCTCCAATCGAGAGTTGTTTTTATCCATGTTATAAAGAACGACCTTATCTTTGATTGCATTCTCCATCCAAATAAATAAAGGACCAACACTGTAAGGATCAAAACCTAATTCAAGACAGCACTGACTGAGTATCTCAACTTTATCATAATTGAAGAATCCTAGATTTGATCCTAAAGCTAAAGATGTCAACCAATCCATTTCTGCTAACGGTGTTATATCAGTGCCACCAAGCCCCCATAAACGTGGGTCAAACCTAGTTTTGAAGCCATCAATAGCTGCCCAACCATATTTATTTGATTCATTCAACAGATTGGTATTTCCCAATTTTTGGGACAAGAAATAAGATGAGATATCTTCAGCCTTATCAGGAAAATATGCTTTTCTGAAAGAGTTCTCGGTATTGAAAGAGAGGACCTTCAGATTCTTGAGGCCAAACATAGCTCCTATACCACCACGTCCAACAGACTTTGAATCAATTACGACTGAGGCATAATCTAACAGCAGCTCTCCAACAGGACCGATTGAAATAACACTGTTGCCCTGCAGCTTCTCTTCCACTTCAGTTGTGGTGAGCAGATGATAGGATTCATTGATTTCTATCAAGATTTTCTCTTTCGATATATCAACGGCTGTAAGTCGTCTGGCTCTACCTTTTATAACGAGAGCACTGTATCCAAGACTTGCCATGGAATTGACAAAATATTTCGACGTGAAGTTGTAACTCACGAGAGTGCCTGTCTCATATGATAACGAAACAATGGTTGATGATGCACAGTAATCATAGGAAAGGTCTGCAGCACTTCCCAGAGCAAAAACAATGGGGTTTCCTGAATAAAAATCCTCAGAACTCAATTTCTCATATTCTGCATATTTATCCCACATCTGAAAAGCTAAAGCCTTTCCACCAATATATTTCTTGCAAAATTTTTCCTTCAAAGGAACAACGCTGTATTCATCGTTTGTGAGATCAATCACAAGAATAGAACGCTCTCTGTATGGATAATGCTTATTTTTATCTTCAGCCATAATTATTAACACCTTTAACTCAGTATATCCCATTAATGCAAATAAGCAAATGAGATAATTTACAGCTCTAAATGCACGTTTTTTTGAACAAAAGCCCTCAAAAATGCAAATAAAACTTGTAAGATAGCGAATTCAGTGTAAAATAAGAGTATGAATCAATCAATAGAAATAACAATACAGAAAAAAAAATTCTGTTATCCTTGTGGTACAACGATAAAAGATATTTTATTGGACTCCAAAGTGCCATTAAATGATGATGATTATCAGAAAAACCCAGTGGTGGCTGCAAAAGTTAACTACGAATTAAAAAGTCTTTCAGAAGCACAAACTTATAATGCAATTATTGAACCTGTCTATCTTTTTTCAAGTTTAGGAAAAAGAATATACAGAAAAAGTATATGCTATCTACTGTGTGCTGCAAGCAACTCCATATTCCCAAATCGTAGAATCAGAATAAGCCACAGCCTTGGTGATGGATATTACTTCCATTTTGATACCTTACAGGTGGTCAACGAGAATGATATTGAATTGATCTCAAAAGAGATGAGACGTTTGATATCTGAGAAGAAAGAGATAAATATTAAAAGAGTTTCATATGATGAAGCAAAAGACTACTTCATCAACAGAAATCATGGGTTCAGTCAGACCGTTGAGGTCATGAAATATGAACACACTCCAAATATTGAAGTATACTGCCTTGATTCATTCATGGACAGAAGTACAGAACCAATAGTTCACTCTACAGAATTTCTCACACTGTGGGAGCTAAGAAAATACAAAGATAACGGAATGCTTCTGCGTTATCCAAGATCAAGTGATTTCACTGAGCTGCAACCTTTCAAAGAGAATCCTGCACTGTTTGATGTATTTCAAGAATACAGAAAGTGGAACTCCATCCTGAAGATGGAATCCGTCGGACAACTTGATACATACTGCACAACAAACAACATCTCAAGTTACATAAGACTTGCAGAGACTCTTCAATGGAAGAAGATATCAGCAATTGCAGATATGATTCATGAGAGAGGAAGTGTTAAAGCTATTCTTGTAGCTGGTCCTTCATCATCAGGTAAAACAACATTCACTCACAAGCTTGGAATCAATCTCACAGTATTGGGAATGCATCCAATTCTTATCTCGCTTGATAGTTACTATCGAGGAAAAGCAGATACACCACTTGATGAAGATGGAAACTATGATTTTGAAAGTATTGATGCTTTAGATATTGAATTTTTTCAAAAAAACATACAAGATTTATACGACGGAAAGGAAGTAGACTTACCTTCCTTTAATTTTAAAAAAGGAATAAGAGAATTTAAGAACAGACCTATAAAGATGGAAAGCAATACAATCTTCATAATTGAAGGTATTCATGGCCTGAATCCTACTATTCTACCTAATATTGATAGTGAAACAACGTTTAAGGTATACATTTCAGCCTTAACTCAGTTAAATATTGATGATCACAATAGAATGAGTACAACGGATAATAGAATACTCAGAAGAATAACAAGAGACCACATGACTAGAAATGTTGATGCAAAAACTACACTTGATATGTGGGCTCGTGTTCAGGCCGGCGAGAACAAGCATATATTCCCTTATCAGAACAATGCGGATGCAATGCTCAACTCTGCAGTAGATTACGAGCTAGGAGCTTTAAAACCTATTGTGGAACCTTTATTGAAGACAATCAAGCCATCCGATGATGAATCGTTTGTTACAGCCACAAGGCTGTTAACAATCTTACAAAAAGTTTACCCAATCCCTTCCGAATTGGTACCAAAGGATGCTCTTATCAGAGAATTCATTGGGGGAAGCGAATTCAACGTAATATAAATAAGTTAACGATAGCCCTAACATTGCTTATCTAACTTCCTTCTATCTAGTTAATTCTAGATAGAAGTTTTTTT
>JBFHKM010000171.1:0-5151 GCA_041595335.1 Sphaerochaetaceae bacterium | reverse complement strand
GAATTCAACGATGTTATCATAAACACGAATTAAGTATTCATCAGGATCTACATCACTATATTTAGATACAATTGGAGCTTCATAAACCTTTCCATTGTATTCAAGCTTTATTAAATCACCGTATGTGTAGCCAGATTTAAATAGATCTTTTGCTGTGATTGATAGGTCAATATTTCCGTTTTTATCAACGCTCACAAAAGTCAGAGGAATCTCCTGTTTCAGAGAATCATCTGCGACTTGAGCTGTTTCATTTTTTACAACAACGGTCTGTGAAGTTTTACATCCAGTGAGAGCAAATAGAATAAAAGATAATACCAATAATAACTTAGATTTCTTCATCAAACGCTTCTTGTTGTTTTGCAAACTTGCCATAAATTTTCAATTCGTTTTCATATAAAGATTGTAAATTCATCCAGAACTGAGAATCTACATGCAATACTTCTTCAAGCTTTTTAGCATAGAAACTGCGGATAGGTCCAACACCTTGGCAAATTGCCTCAACATAGTCATATTTCACGCCAGTTTTATCAGCTAAATCTTGTTTTGACAGACCATTATTTTCCATAATTACCATCAAGGTATCGCCGGGACATATTATTTTTTTCTCTTTATCTTCCATTAAAGTCATCCTTAATTTTTAATCTTTTATATTTTTTGTAAATATAGCATAACTTTCAAAAGATATAAAGAAAAAAGCCTAATAGAGGCAATGTAATGGCATTCTATGCAATATTTTAACATAAAATGCCATTGTTATTATTATAAAGCTAAACTTCCCATTGGATCCCATGGTTTTAAAACAATTGGTTCTGCTTCAAACATCTTTCTCTGTTCAGCAGTTAAGAACTTTTTATTTACAACTACTTGGAATGTATATTCATCAAACCAATCATCGCTCATTACAAAAAATCCTTTTGCTCCAACTTTCTCACCCCAACTGTTTTCAACACGCCATCTATTTGGTTTGCCATCTTCTTCTAGGTTGACACCTGTAAGAACCATAGCATGAGTCATCAATGATTCACCGTAATCAAGACGCTGTGCTTTTGTCATTGGGAAAGTAGTTGAGAACAATGTCTCTTTGTTATATGCATCAAGTGCCATCAGACCAGTCTCTCTTGTTGAAGATTGACCAACATCAGAACCAAACCATACAACCTCACCACTCTCCATCTGTTTGATAGCAGCAGCTTTAAGATCATCAATTGGTAGGTTCAAATATTTAACAGGTTGACCACCTCTTACGTTTCCTAAATATTGAACAGTGAATGTCTTTCCAAAAGGTTTATCTTTTGTAGGAGCATTGATCAATGAAACATAATCATTCATATCCATATTTACATATTCTTTGAAGAATTCTAATGGTGTGATATCTGCAATTCTGATGAATTTATCATCTTTATCTCTTGTTTCGAATGTAAATTTCTTAGGTGGTTCACCTAATGAAATAGATAGGATTCTATAAACTGTATCGAGCATTCCTTCTTTCATAACTCTCAATTCTTCTACAGAGCTACCATTAGCTTTTGCTTCACGTAACTCACAAGCGAAACCTCTGAGTTTGGTTGTCAAAGTCTTATCCATATCTCTTGTATTTGATGATGAATAGGATTCTGGCATTGCAGTCTTTGGAACCACACCATATTTTGTAACTAAGGATGCAAACATATCCCACTGACCACCATCACCAAGAGGATCTGATAATAAATAGCTCACAACTCTGGAGCTTGTATCTTCATCAGATGTCTCAATCATGTTCTCAAGGAAATGATTTGTTTTTTCTAATTTATCCCAGAACAATGGATAGTTCTGTGAGAGTTCTATAGTTTTTAAGTTTAATTTTTTAATTATAGGAAGTTTCATTACGTTCAATGCAGCAAACATCCAACATCTACCAGATTTTTTCTGATTTGTTATATCGCCTGCATCAAGGGAAATAGAAAACTCATGTACATTTTGTAGTGCAGCTTTTATATCTTTACTGCTATCAACAATACCATTATTCATAACAGCATTTTGAGCTACTAAGTTCTTGTCATTAGATTCGAAATTTGATTGATAGTTATCAATGTTTTTTAATTCTATACTTTCTTTCATATTTAAGTCCTCTTGAACGAAGAATAACATATTAAGTATTTTCTGTGTACTAAAAAAGTATGCTTAGGCTAATTTTTTTGAAAATATCGATAATAAAACCACCGATGCTAACACCGATGGTTAATATATTAAATATCAAGATTTTATTTATTATCTCTGTCCCTTATCATAAGGTTCACCTGATGATTTAGGTCCAACACCCTTACCACTGAATACTACAAGAGCAATAACAGTCAAGATATAAGGGAAGCTATCAAAGAACTCTAATGGTAGTGCAGCAAAAATACCCAAGCTTGTTGAATAGATTTTTAAAATCTGTGATAAACCAAAGAATAATGAAGCCCATAAAATTGGAGCCGGTTTCCATCTACCAAAGATAACTGCAGCCATTGCTATGAAACCAGTACCATGAATACTTACAGAGGTATATTGAATATCCTGTGTTAAGATCATCATTGCACCACCAAGACCACTTAAAAGACCACTGATAATAACAGCACTGTAACGAATCTTAGTTACATTTGCGCCAACACTATCAACAGCATGTGGGTTTTCACCAGCAGCTCTGAGTCTGAGACCGAAAGATGTTTTATAAAGTACATACCAACTCACAACAACCAAAATCAAGGCTATGAATACAGTTGGATAGATATTTGAGAATAAAAATTTTCCGAAAAAAGGTATCTTTGATAATATAGGATAGGTTGTTTTTGTGAAGCTTTCATTGAAAGCAACTGTTCTCTGCTGTCCAAATATAATCTGTGACATATAGATTGTAACACCAGTTGCAAACATATTGATTGCAGTACCACTTATAACCTGATCAGATTTCAATGTTATACACATGTATGCATGAAGTATTGAAACAATACCACCAACAAGCATTCCCATCAACAATGCAAAATAAGGACCAGTAGCAGAACCTTGTACAAAATACATGACAGTAGCTCCAGTAAATGCACCGAATCCCATCAAACCTTCTAGACCAATATTAACAACACCAGATTTCTCACAGAACATACCACCAAGAGCAGTTACAAGAATAGGCGTAGAATAAATTAAAGTAAGTGTAAGCATGCCATAAAATGTATCCATATCTATGCCTCCTTATTTCCAATCTTATTCAATACAGATTTAATACCATTCTGCATTGCAACAAAGATTATGATTGCACTTGTGATGATGATTGCTATCTCGCGAGGAATACCGTTTGCCTGCATGATAGGTTGAATAGCTTGAAGTGCACCAAACAACAATCCACCTAATACAGAACCAATAGCAGTGTTACCACCAACCAAAGCAGCTACGATACCATTGAAACCATAGTTTTCAAACGCTGGAATAACTCTTCCGTAATTGAAAGTACCACAAGTTAAAAGTGTACCTGCAAGACCTGCAAATGTACCTGACAGTGTCATTGCTAAAATGGCATTCTTATTAACATTGATACCAGCATATTTTGCTGCATCCTTATTGAATCCAACAGCTCTCAATTCATAACCAAATGTAGTTTTATTCATTATGTAATAGAAAGCATAAACAGCTAGAATTACTATTATGAAACCCCAATGGAGTCTTGAGTTATTTGTGATCTTACTCAAGAAATCGCTTCCAAGCCATGCTGCATCTGGAATATCAACAGTTCTTACGAGAGATGATCCTGGTAATGATTTAACTGTCCAGTTCAAGAAATACATACCAACGTAGTTGAGCATGATTGTTACAACAACTTCATGAACGTTGTATTTAGCTTTCAAAAGACCTGGAATGAATCCCCAAATTGTACCACCTAATGCACCAGCGATAACAACCATTGGAAGTAGGATAACTTTTGGAAGACCTGGAAATGATAGTGCAACCACAATACTGAAAAGGGACCCCATCATTACCTGACCTTCTGCACCAATGTTGAAAAGACCACATCTGTATGCGAAGGCAACAGAAAGACCTGTTAAAATCAAAGGCATTGAAGATACAAGGAACTCACCTATATATCTTGCATTGAATACAGATCTAGCTGTTCCAATAAAATTGGTGTTTATTCCAAACACACCACGTAGCAATGCAGTGAATAAGTAACCTGCATTCAGCTGCGAAAATAACATTATAATAATACCAACAAGGAAACCTAGAACAATAGAGATCACTGGAATCAATACTTTCTGGTGTTTTTCATTGCCGACATATGCTCTAAAACTATTACTCATAATCTGGTAGATCTCCCTTCTTAGCTCCACTCATCAATAGACCCAATTCATTTTCGGTTGCATCTTTGGCATCTAGAACACCAACTATCTCACCTTCATAAATGACGGCAATTTTATCAGACAAGCTCAATACTTCTTCTAATTCCAAAGAGAATAAAAGTACAGCTTTACCTTTATCTCTTTCTGCTACAATACTCTTATGAATGAATTCAATAGCACCTACATCAAGACCACGTGTTGGTTGTGCTGCCAGCAGCAATGCTGGAGAGCGATCCACTTCACGTGCGATGATAGCTTTTTGTTGGTTACCACCACTCAAACTACGAGATGTGGTATCTGAACCTTGACTGCTTCTAACATCATACTCATCTACCAATCTATCGCTATATTCTTTGATGGCTTCTTTGTTCAGTTTGCCATGGGTTGAGAATGGTTCTTTGAAATAAGATTGAAGAACCATGTTCTCTTTTACATCAAAATCCATAACAAGACCATATTTTTGTCTGTCTTCAGGAATATGACCCAGGCCCATTTCTGTTCTTTCTCGAATTTTTGTGTTTTGAATTTCTTTTCCTAGGAATTCGATTGTTCCACCACTGCATGGTGTCAAACCTGTAATCCCCTGAATCAACTCACTTTGACCATTGCCATCAATTCCAGCTACACACATAATCTCACCGGTTCTAACATCAAGATTAAAATTCTTAACGGCATCTAGTACTTTAGAGTCTTTAACACTCTAGTTTCTGATTTTCATTACAGTCTTATGTTCATGTATTTCTTTTTTATTGAGGTCAAGATTGACTTTTCGTCCAACCATCATCTCTGCAAGTTCTGCTGGATTGCT
>JBFHKM010000170.1:0-5339 GCA_041595335.1 Sphaerochaetaceae bacterium | reverse complement strand
TACATTCATAACAATAGCATTGAAATTCAACCATGATATAAGATTGGTATTTGCTGCATATCCTATCTCCTGGACAATGAGCTCCTTGATATTTGTTATCTATTATTTCACTGTCGATTGGATGGAAGAAAAATAATCTAATAAAAATGCTTATCCACTATATAAGCTCATATTATAAAGAGGAAATTAATAGATTCTCATAAATTTGTTATAAAATCAAAACAAATATTGCAATCTATGCTACATAATGTTACTATTAAGTCACGAATTGAAAATTTTATTCTTAAGGAGTAAAAAAATGAGTGAAAGATTTGAAATAAACTTATTTAGTTCAGATTTGAAAGAATACAGAAAAACTAACAAGATATCGCAAGAAAAATTAGCAGCATCACTAGGTCTAAAAACACATTCAATGATTTCTAAATTAGAAAAAGGAACTACATTTCCAAGTAATGGAATATTGAACCAGTTTTGTAAATTAGCTAACATTGATGAAAATAGATATTGGAAAGAAAAAAAAGATGAAGTACCATTTGCTTTTTTAAAAGGACAGTCAAATGGTGTGACTTCAAATGATATCGAAAAATTATGTAAGAATATCGCAACACAAGAATATTTAATGGTATTAAAAAAGAAATTTTATGAAAAATAAATTACTAATTAATATGACACCAGATTATGAGTTTGACGAATCCCAACTTAATGTTAAGGATTTAGCACTTATCAAAAACTTGGCTACAGAAGAAAGATCATTTTATGGAAAAGCTCCTATTGGAAGAGATATATTTCCTTTTATAAACTTGAAAGAAAATTTAAAAATAATTAATTATGACTTTGACAATCATGCTCCCAAATTAGATGCAATGATTTTTAAATATCCAAAAAGCAAATATACATGGATTGTAATTAATAAAAACAGACCTCTAATTTATCAAATATTTGCAATTGCCCATGAATATTATCATTTTAAAAAAGATATTCCAAATGGTTTAAACGGTATATCATGTGATTTTGATTCTACAAACTTACGTGAAATTAAGGCAAATAGATTTGCAGCCGAATTCTTATTACCAAATGAAGCTGTCAAAGAAGCTGTAAATAATATTATTATTAGAGACGGTAATTTTGACAGCTCTAATTATCTTGAGATTTTATTAGATTTATCATCAAGATATTGCGTTCCTTTTAATGTTATTTTTTTAAAATTAAAAGAGGAGGGATATTGCAAAAATATAGAAATTTCTGCTTTTTATAGCGAAAATAGAGATTTCATAAATAACACCTTGAAAAAAACAGACCCTTTTAAAGAACTTTTAAACATAAAAAATGATTACCTTAGAGATGAAAATAAATCTTTATTAGAAAAATTATATTCTGATGAATATATTACAGAATCAGAATTCGTTACAATGTCAAAAGATTTAAACATACCAGAAAAAATTATTAATGAGTATATTAAACAAATTGATAACAATTTAGAATTAGATGAAGATGATAGTGTTTTTGACATCGGAAGAAGTATTTAATGGAAAGCAAAATACCTTCAAAACAAGACAAAATTATTTTTGATGCATGCATTTTTATGGTAGAAATTGGAAAATGTAGTTTTCAGGAAATGAGGGATACCTTCATAGATGCATTATTTAACTATTTTGAAATAATATATATTCATGAAGTTGTTTATAAAGATGAATTGGATACTATTTCAAGATCTTGGATATCAAAACAGATAAGTTCAGGAAAGGTAGTAATTCTCAAAGACCCTAAAAGAAATGCAGAATATGATGAATTATTATTCAAATTGGAAAACTACGAATTATTGCAATCATCTTGTAGAAGAAAAAATAATGGAGAGATTCATTCAATTGCATATGCCAAATACTATAATTTTAAATATTTCTCAACTAATGATAGAGATGCTGCCATGGCTTGCAATGAAATTCCAACATTCAGCAATATAAAAATTGCTGGATTAGAAATATTATTAGTCTTAGCAGAATTAAATGCAGATCCTTCAAATGTAAAAGAATCAAGGAAAAGAAGAAAAGCAATCTACAAAAGTTATTGCAGACGAAAAGGATTGCCTAAAACTTTTGGCGAATACTATAGATCAATTCTAGATTAATGAAAGAAATTATGTACGATATGCATGTCAAAAATAAGGAAGTTCATCTCTCCATGAATGAACTTCCCTCATATATACGTTAAAAATTAATTACAGTTCTTCTCTCTTAAGAGGCATACTCATACATCGTGGACCTCCACGACCTCTGCTCAATTCAGAACTTGGAATTGTCAGAACCTCAATACCACTGTCAATCAACATTTGATTTGTTATGATATTTCTATCATATGCAATGACCTTTCCTGGCTCAATTGCTAGTACGTTGGATCCATCATTCCATTGCTCTCTTTCAGCAACAACACTGTCATTGCCACCACAGTTGATCAATTTAACGGAATCAAGATTCAACTCTTTCATAAGAATCTCTGATAATGTACCTTCAAGTTGTTCAGCCTTCAATGATTCATTCTTACCTCTTGTCAATTTAAAAATTCTGAGGCTAGGAAGGATTCCTGGATGAATTATGAACTTGTTTATATCTGCTTGAGTGAATACAGTATCAAGGTGCATAAATGCTCTTAGACTTGGAATATCGAATGCCAAGATGCTATCAATTGTGCACTCTTCATCATCAAATATATTGTTTGCCAATATCTCACAAGCTTCTGGAGTCGTTCTTTGAGACAGACCAACACCCAGTACATGCTTATTGAAGTTGAATATATCACCACCTTCAATGCAGTAAGGAAGAGTTGGATTGTAATAGAAGTTTATCTTTTCACCAAAAGAATGATGGTGTTGAAGTACATAATTATCATACAGAGTCTCACGACGTCTTGTTGTGCTGTACATATGATTTAAAGTCACACCATTGCCGATCGATGCAAAAGGATCACGTGTGAAATATAGATTAGGAATTGGATCTGTTATCATTGTTGTCTTTGGTTGAACAAGACTTGAAAGAGGATGCTCTTTCTTTCCTGTAAGACGATAGTCTTTTATACCAGCCATGGTCTGAAGCACCAATTCCTTGTTATCTTCAATATCCATAAGGTACTTATAGAGCTCTTTTTCATTGCTTCTGGCAATGCTTCCTGAAGATGCAATAAAATCTTTGATGAACGATTTTTTCATTGTTACATCTTCTATGACGTTTGCCATCATATCTTCGAGGTATACAACTTCAACTCCATGTTTTTGCAGTACTGATGCAAAAGCATCGTGTTCTTTCTGGGTCACTTTTAAAAAAGGAATATCATCAAACAGGAGTTTGCTTAAATATTCTGGAGTTAGATGTTCTAATTCCACACCAGGCCGATGCAACATTACCTTGGTAAGTTTGCCTATTTCACTTTTAACTTTTATACTCATAGGCAATATAATAAACCCATGAAGAATTATATGCAATGTTATTGTTTGAGCCAAGCAAAAGTTAAAGCACATCTCTTTTAAAAGCCATAGCTCAGTTATCAGCACTCCTAAAAAAATTAAAATATTTATTGGAAGTTTTAATGCAAAATCATCAACTTTTATAAAAAATTAATATGTTGGGATTCTTTTTCAATCAATCATATTTTACAGGAGGTCGATATGAATACAGACGACATTCAAGGTGATAATGATGTACTTGATGTTTCAAGTTATATCATTAATTATTGCCATGCAAACAACATATCAATCACAAATTTAAAACTCCAGAAATTGCTTTATTTCTGTGAAGCATCCTATCTCATTGAAACCCATGAGAGCTCTGCTTGCTTTGATGAGCAGATTCTAGCCTGGCCATATGGCCCTGTTGTTAAGAGCATATACAACATGTACAGCAACTTCAAAAATTCAGAGATTACTGTCAGACCTAAATTGAATTCTGAGCTAAAAAATGAGAAAGTTATAGAGACAACATTGGAGGTTCTATCTCCATACAATGCCTATGTTCTAGCTGAGATGACTCACTCACATTGGCCATGGATAAGAGCTTATAAGAAAGGTTCAAACACAATAATTACAAAGAGATCAATATATGATTATGTCACAAACAGTCATCATTAAAGTAGTATAGAATCTCAATTAGAGTGATGATATATGAGGATAAAGACATTTATAAGACATCAATACAGATAGAAACAGCAATTTAAAATATTTAAAGATGGAGTTCTTTGAGTCCTTCTTTCATGCTCTCAACATCGGTCGCATATTTCAAATATTCTTTCTTAGCAAGTCTCTTAGGAAGATATCTATCGTATTTAAACTTACCTAAATATTCCTCCATATCAAAATCAAAATCCATGAAATCGAAATCTTCAACCATGATCTCTCTTATTGTATTTTTCAATTCTGACATTGAAAGAGTTCCTCTTTCCACACTAACTGAGAAGTCACTTTCAATGAAAGCTCTGTATCCTTTTGATTGAAGAGCAAGAACAAAAGCTCTTTGAGCTTTTGTTCCTCTGAACATATATACGTAGATTATGTAAGGCTCTATTTTCAAGAGACTCTTTTTATCGAGTCCTAGATATTTGAAACGCTCTCGACTGTTTTTAAGAACTGTCTTTGCACTGCTATCTATGTAGGAATAGTCTTCATCTCCCATAAGAATATCGCGCATCTTGGCAATGACTCTATCACTGGTATTGAACATTCCATTTCCATCCCATTTTGGAACACCACCCTCACCATCAGGAATTACCATAGCAGTTAACTTCTCCATATTTAGATCTGTTACCTTCCATTTTCTTCCTGATAAAACAAGTCTCTCTCCAACCTTCAGTTCCTTACTTACAGTTCCAACAACCTTATCTTGATGCTTGATTGTAATCTCATCTTCACTCATGAATACAGAATAGAAATCATAGAAAGCGGTCAAACTTTCACCCCTCTCTCCGAGGTTGATTGTATTATCTTCCATTACTTCTAGAAGATTTTTATCAATTGCACTCTCGATCAAATCTCTGTAATCATCAAATGTGATCTTCTCCATTGGAGGAAGTGTGAGTATTCGTCTTGCAAGTTCAGATGGCTTCAATGCACCAAGACTTTTTATTGTGCTGAGTGTCTGGTGAAGAGCAAAGAAGTAACCATATTGAATCTCTTCAATTGGCTCAAGCCATTTCTCTTTTAATTGAAGCTCAATTATTGCTATAGATTTAATAAGATCCAGAGGTAAATATGTTGCAAGCTTCTTGAACATCCAATCCTTTCGTTTGAGAACAAAAGCCATCGCACGTCCCTGTCCCTTACGGCCAGTACGGCCAAGTCGCTGAACAAAAGATGATGC
>JBFHKM010000169.1:0-5353 GCA_041595335.1 Sphaerochaetaceae bacterium | reverse complement strand
TCGTTTGGCATCTCATGATAAGAAACAGTTCAAAAATATAATCACTGCAACTGAAGGCAATGGAGTCAATGCAACTCCATATTATACAAACAGCTCTCATCTGCCAGTTAGCTACACAAGTGATGTGTTTGAGGCTCTTGAGCATCAGGATGATATGCAGACTCTGTATACATCTGGTACAGTATTTCATGCATTTTTAGGAGAGAAGCTTTCAAATTGGAAAGAGGCTGCTCTTATGGTGAAGAAGATATCTGATAATTTCAAACTTCCATATTATACTTTGAGTCCAACTTACTCTGTTTGTCCAGAACATGGTTATATAGCGGGAGAGCATTTCAACTGTCCTGAATGTGGTAAGGATGCAGAGGTGTACAGCAGAATCACTGGTTACTATAGACCTGTTAGAAACTGGAACAAGGGTAAAGAAGAGGAATATAAAGAGAGAAAGGTCTATAATTTTGAAACAAGCACTTTATCAAAATCTGAAAGATCAATGAAAATTGAGGTTGACGGTTTAAAAGTTGCTGATGAAAAAGATAGATTGATGCTTTTTACAACACCATCATGTCCCAATTGCAATATTGCAAAGAGATTTCTAGATGGAGCTGGTATGGCATATGAAGTGATTGATGCAACTGTTGAAAAAGACCTTGCCAATAAATTTGGAATATTGACAGCACCAACTCTGGTCAGTATCAAGGATGGAGAGGCCTCTTTGTATGTAAACGCTTCAAATATCAAAGGATACAGCGAAAAAAGAGCGTAACTAGTGAGATAACTTGCAAGATTATAATTATAAATTTTTCTTGCAAGAACTCGAATTGTAGGGTAATATATTTATATCACTGACCATGCGGTTAAATAAGTGTCCCTAAATCAGGCACGGAAATGGAAAAATAATAAAGATTCATAAATCATTATTACGTTAGGTCTCCAAATAGTTAACATTATTCCATTTGGGAGAGTTCGAAAGACTCTCCTTTTTTTTGTGCTTTGATTATTGATAAAATCATACACTATCTGATAATATAGCTTTAATAACGATTAAGAGGTAAGTAATGATAGTATGTAAATTTGGTGGTAGCTCTGTTGCAGATGCTAAACAATTAAAAAAAGTAAAAGCTATAGTTAATAAAAATGAAGATAGATCTATCCTCATAGTATCAGCGCCTGGAAAGCGGAATAAGGATGATGTTAAAGTAACTGATTTGTTATATGCAAGCAATACCGCTGCTAAAGAAAAGGGCGACTGCTCCTCTGAGTTTTCTAAAATTAGAAGCAGATATCTAGAGATCCTTAGTGATTTAGAAATAGAATCAGCAGAGATGGTAGAAGCATTGGATGAAGTTGAGAAGAACATCAATGCAGGTGCTGGTAGTGATTATGCAGCATCACGTGGTGAATACCTCAATGCTCGTCTTATAGCTATCTATTTTGGTTGGACTTTTGTAGATGCTCAAGATCTGATTGTTATCAATGATAATGGAACAATCAATGACGAGACATGGACAAAGACAAAGAGTAGATTGACTGGAAAGAACTATGTAATACCTGGTTTCTATGGTAACAGTGAGAGTGGAAGAGTCAAAACTTTCTCTCGTGGTGGTTCTGATATCAGTGGTGCTATTATATCAAAAGCAGTAGATGCTTCAGTATATGAGAACTGGACAGATGTTGCTGGATGTTACAATGCAGATCCACGATATATTGATGGTGCATATCCTATCGCAGAAATGACTTATGGTGAGGTAAGAGATCTCTCTATTGTTGGTGCCAGTGTTTTTCATCCGGAAGCAATTGTACCGGTTCATGCAGCAGGCATTCCAATCAACATCAGAAATACAAACAGTGATGAAGAACCTGGAACAATGATCACAACAAGCCGTGATGATGCAGATTCTGAAGTAATTGGAGTTTCAGCAGAAACAGGTTTCATAAAGGTATCTGTAAGCAGACTTCTTCTCATGAAAGAACCTGGAATTTATAATGTACTATCAACAATGTTGAAAGTTCATGGTATCAATCCTGTTTTGACTTTTATCAATCCAGATTCAATTTGTTGGATAAGCTCCTCTGAAAATGTTTCAGATAAAGCTCTAACAGAACTTTCCTCTCGTCTTAAAGATGAATACAAGATGGAAAATATTTCAATCAAGAAGGACATGGCTGTTGTTGGACTTGTTGGTCAGGGTCTCAAAAAGAAACCTCAAGCAATTGCAACCAGTATAAATGCTCTTGATAAAGCAAATATTGAAATTGATTCAATTGATTTTGGTACTTCAGAATTATGTCTATACATTCTTGTGGACCAGAAAAATTCTAAAGATGCTGTTCAAGCAATCTTTGATGCAAACTTTCGCAAGTAATTAAAACAATACAACAAAAAGAGCTCTTGGAATATTAATAATTCTGAGAGCTCTTTATTTATACACAGTAGTGCGTAATTTCACACTCATTCAGTTGAGGATGTATCTATTCTTCATTTTCTATCAATAAATGTAATCTTTTATCTTTGATTTCTCTGTTTGGTTTCAGAGGCTCTTCAGCTTTGAGTATAAAAAAAAGAGCCATCAAATAATGACGACTCTTTTAGATTGCTTAAAAGAAATTAAACGATAGCTAATTCACTTTCAAGATCAAAGAATTTAGCTTTTTCTAAATCTGGGATCAATGAAATCTTTGTATTAGGTTTTACAGTAAATTCAGGAGCAATCTTACCGATTACCTGAGCTTTAGATGTAGAAACATATACATGAGTTTCACTACCAAGAGGTTCAACAACTGTTACAACACCAGTGATGGTTGAATCAGCAATTGCATCTTCTGCATATTGAACATCTTCAGGACGGATACCAAAAGTAACAGATTTTCCAACATAGCTCTTTAATTTCTTAGAAATATGTTCGTTAACCTTTAGACGGAAAGAGCCTTCATTAACAAAAATGCTTGCGCCTTCAGCTTCTACTTTTACTTCCATGAAGTTCATAGGTGGTGAACCGATGAATCCAGCAACAAACTTGTTAACAGGTTCATTGTACAATTCTAGAGGTTTACCAATCTGTTGAATAATTCCAGATTTCATAACAACAATTTTATCAGCCATGGTCAAAGCTTCAACTTGGTCATGGGTAACATAGATCATTGTAGCTTGAAGTCTGTTATGTAGACCGGAGATTTCAGCTCTCATCTGAACACGGAGTTTAGCATCTAAGTTTGATAAAGGTTCATCAAATAAGAATACTTTAGGCTGTCTAACGATAGCACGACCAACAGCTACACGCTGTCTTTGTCCACCAGAAAGAGCTTTAGGTTTTCTTTCTAATAATTCTTCAATATCAAGAATCTTTGCTGCTTCACGAACTCTCTGATCAATATCTTCTTTAGGGAATTTACGAATTTTTAGACCGAAAGCCATGTTATCATAAACACTCATGTGAGGATAAAGAGCATAGTTCTGGAATACCATTGCGATATCTCTATCTTTAGGTGGTACGTCATTAACTCTTTTGTTGTCGATTAATAAATCACCGGATGTTATGTCTTCCAATCCAGCGACCATTCTTAATGTGGTAGATTTACCACAACCGGAAGGTCCTACAAGGACACAGAACTCTTTGTCTTCAATGTCAATGTTTACTGAATCAACAGCTTTTACATTACCATCGTAGATCTTACAGATGTTCTTTAGATTTACAGTTGCCATATTTAGCTCCTATATTTATTTTATTTGTTTCCATAGTAAGGGGTAAAAAACATTATGTCAAACTTTTTCTTATTGGAATTGGAAAGTTTTTCAATTTAAACGGTTGAATCGGTATCTTTAATAGTTTTGCTTAACAAAAATATAGGTACTAATTTGTCATGTAAAATTTATTAAATTCAGAAAAATTTACTTTTTCATTTTTTGAGTTGTAATATAGGGTGTTGGGTGATAAAATTCATCAAAATACAGAAAGGATAATTTATGTTAAACGAAATACAAATAAAAATATTACACAACTTCATGAGCGGAGTTGCAAATAAATACGGAGCACTATCAATAGAAGATATTGATGTGGAGAACATTGACGCATCACTTAAAGGAAATGATAGAGAATCTATTTTAAAAGCAATCTCACAGTTGCAGGATAGAAGATTTGTTGTTGATTCAGGCAATGTTTATTCCACACAGAAACCTAAAGATCAGTTAGATCAAATCTTTGAGTCATATAAGGAATATGACAAACCTGAAAATGTCACAATGAAAGATGTTGAAGATTACATTGATTTGGAAAATTTACCTGAAACTGAAAGCTTCAAAGCTCTTAAAGAATACTGCGTTGAAAAAAGTCAGTTGGAAGATAAGATTGAAAGAGCCTACAGATTCAACTGGACATTCTATTTTTCTGCAAACGGCATAACACTTTCTAACTTTGATAAGTTGAGTCCTTTTGTATCTCAGTATTTTGATATTGAAGATAATCTGGATCTCAAAAAATTATGTATAACAGCTCTTGAAAATCAAGTATCTTGGATGAGCGCTGGACACAAAGGTAACGATAATAAATTTGGAACATGGTTCTCTCAGGCAGCAGAAAAAGTAAACTGCAATGTCCTAGATGTATATGGTGTTCACAGTTTCTGTCAATCAGCAGCAAGCTATTATGGTTACATTCAGTTGAAAGATGCCTATAGAATTTATAAAGCCATGCACAGAAATGATGGTGTTGTAACTAGAGAGCAATTTGATGGAATTTGTGCAGTAGCATCTGATGCCTATCCTATATATCAGATTGAAGGTGCAATCACATCTACATATCTCATGGAAGAGGATTCTCTTAAATATTGGAAAGAAGCAACTAAAAAAGCTTTCATAGCAGAAGATCCTGAAAGAACAGAAGCTGATGCATTATATTTGAGTATTCTTCTTCTTATAAAAGAACAAGGTAAGAAACAATATTCTGTTCCAACAGCTTCAGAATTTGCTCACTATGCAAGTCCAACTTATGTAAAACCTACAACTCCATACAACAGACTTGTTGGATTGCTCTCTAAAAACAATGAGAACTTCAATATCTTACTGTTCAACAGAGACTTCAATTTCTATTCAAATATGGTATGTGAAGATGTAGCAAAACTCAGAGCTGATACTTTGGAAGTTCTTGGAATCAACAAATTGGAAGAAGCAGATAAAATGGCTGCAATTAAATATCTAGAGCAAGCTATAAGTCTGGTTCCATGTTGGGCTCTTCGTGGATTCTCTCAACTAGAAGAGAAAAAGAAAAAATAATCAAAAGGGTTGAACTAATTCAAACTTGTGTGTAAAACAATAAGTACACGTGTACATTTGATAATCATTATTATATAATTTACG
>JBFHKM010000168.1:0-5390 GCA_041595335.1 Sphaerochaetaceae bacterium | reverse complement strand
TCATCAGAGAAAACCTCGCTTATATCATCATCAGTAATTGGATCATCATTTATCAATTCATCATATCCAACTTCATCTGTTTCTTCAGCTTCATCAGATAAAGGATTCTTCCCTTTGGCAACATTATTCAATACATCAAAAAAGGAAAAGCCTCCTGAAATTTTAGGCTCTTCAACTTTTTCTATTTTACTGTCATCATGGTCTTCAAGAGAGTCTTCTGATTTACCCTTATCAATTACTGAAATATCTTCTGTCTTTTTATCATCTTCGATGGTAGGATTGAGACCTTTGTTGCCATCTAAGCTGTTAGCATTTTTATCTTCAGATGCCTCATCTTCTTGCTTGTTATCTAGGGGATCTTTACCTTTTGCAACATTGTTCAAAACATCAAAAAAGGAAAAGCCTGTACTTTTAGGTTCAACATCATTTTGCATATCATCATTTTCAATGTCTTCAACATCTTCAACAACAGAACTATCCAATGCATCCAAAAGTTCTCTATCTGAACAATCTTCAGCATCTTCTTCAGTGGGCTCTGGGTCGTTTTCAAACATTTCATCCATATTGCTATCTGTAACTTCCAAACATCCCTCTAAAGGTTCAATTTCTTCTTCTAAATCCAAATCTGGTTCCACTTTATCATTCAAAGTACAAATACCATCCTCATTTTGTGAATCTAATGCACAATCTTTATCGTCTTCTATTGAATTATCATCATTATTTTTATTTGAGTCTTCCTCATCTGATGAAGAAGGAACTCCCAACAGTTGGTCTTTCAAAAGTCTTATCTCATTCCAATCATTTAAAATACTGGAGAGGTACAGATATGAAATGTAATAGACATCATCCTTTTTGACAATTTTCTCGCCAGATTCATCATAATAATCTAGTACAACAATAGGACCATCAATTTTATCAAAGAAATCTGTTGCTGAATCATAGCAATTGAGTGCCGTCTCCAACAATCCAATTTCTTGAATAGGATTCATTGGAAGTTTGTAACCATGCTGTCTTGGAACTTGAATGAAAACATTATTACTATCATTTTCAAACTCTGCTGTGAAATAAGAATCTTCAACTTCATAGGATAACTGATAATTGAAGTGACCAAATACACCTGCAAAAATGGAGACCGGTAGAAGACCAGACTTTTCCATCTCAATTGAATTCCAGGTATTCTCATAGCCTGGAAAGCTCTTGATTACAGCACGTTTGATGGCCTCATATGCTTTATCAAATATAAACATACTATCAAATGAATAAAATCTACCATCTTTTTTAATAAACAGTGAGTTATCAATGCCAACGGATTCAGTTATCCAACCAAAATTATTAGAATACTGACTTCCAGCTTCAACACTCAATAAATCTAAATCATGAGATTCAAGCTTGGATAAAATCTGTACATCAAATAAATCAAATTTCTCTGATCTATTCTGAAGTTTTTCTAACCAACCACCCCAATTTTCTTGCTCAACTATTTTAGATAGAAGAACAGAGTTAACATTGGTATCTCCAGCTTTTTTCAAATTTTCAATTTTTTTCTGGGATTTGCTAGCAAAGACCTCACAATCTTGATTTAGGTCATAAATTCCTTTTGTTCCTACTTTGGCAATAATTCTTAGAGAATCCAATATACCATCAAAACCAACATCAAATGTTGCATTGATTTTATCTACGTGGGGTTGGAGTATGAGCTTCAATTGCTTTACTTTATTATCGATATCCTCAAATTTAACATTTGGAGTTGGAAACATATAAGAATAAAACAATTCTTGCATTCGAGTTCTATATTTTGGATTGATATTCTCACGTAGAATCAAATTGTCTGTATATTTAATTACATGATTTTCAAGAGTGGAATATGTCCTATTGAATTTCTTCCAAGAGAAGTCCTTAAAATTTGTGGACTTCATTTCAGAATTGGGATTGGATGCAACATATTTGAGCATAAATCTAAGCTGTGAGTACGCTATCTCTTCATTGTGAATATTTTTATTTACTTTTGATTTCTCTAATATTTCGTCTACATGAAATGCAGTGAATTTCAATAATTCTAAGTAGTCATATTTCTTAATCATGTTGATCAAAAGATTCACATCTAGATTTATTTGTTTTGTGGTTTCTTTAATATTCTTGTTAATTTTATCTTCTGATAATTTTACATTCTTTAAATTCCAAGAATTTGAATTACTCATCTATCATTTCCCCTTCAATCTGTAAGATACTAAATAATCATTACAACGGCTAATTCATATGCTAAAATACACAAATAGTTGAAAATTTACCACCTCTTTCTAACAAATAAAACTATAACATATATCATAGAATACTACACTAAATATTATGATACATTTTTTCTACCAAGAATTGAATAGAGCATAACAAAGCACATCAAATAAATTTGCTGTAATTATGTTTTATATGCATCAATTCAAACTGACACCCATATCATCAAATTCAAAACAAATACTCTTCCATAAATATAAATTCTTTAACAATCCATAAAATGAAACACTGAAAAAACGAGAGCTCAACAATCAAATCAATATTTCTTAGGGCTCAACCATAATGATTGACGTGGGTATCTCACCATTATTATTTTATAAGCAGCAACAGATACACTGTATTGAGACATAACTTATAATTAAAATTGCAGTATTATTTAACTTTATTTATGTGAAGTACAATACATTTGTTCTCACCAAGCAAATGGAAAAATCACATAACAAGCTGTCTCTTTCCATAAAAGCAACCAATTTATGTGACAAATTAATCATACTAATGTATGATAAATTATATTATTTACTCAAAGGAGAGAGAAAAATATGTCTATTACAGCAATCATTATTTTGGTTATAGTTGCCATTCTCGTCATAACTTACATAACAACCTACAACAAGCTTGTAAGAATGAAAAATAAAACAGAAGAATCTGAGGCTCAGATAGGGGCTCATGAAAAGCAACGTTATGATCTAGTTCCTAACCTCGTTGAAACAGTAAAAGGATATGCATCCCATGAAAAAGAAACTCTTGAAGCTGTAATTATAGCTAGAAATGCAGCTGTTGCAGCTCCTTCTGTTCAAGATGCAGAAGTTGGAAACAAACAACTCAACACTGCACTAAAAAGCATATTCGCTTTATCTGAATCTTATCCTGACTTAAAAGCAAATACAAACTTCTTACAATTGCAGCAGCAGTTGACCGAAATTGAAGAAAAAATTCTCAATGCAAGAAAATACTACAATGCAGTGATAAGAGAATTCAATAACTTATGTGAAACATTTCCTTCTAATATCGTTGCCAATATCGGCCACTATACAAAGAAAGAATATTTACAGATTGAAGAGGCAGAAAAACAAAACGTAAAAGTAAAATTTTAGGGATATACTATGAAAATTAAAAAGAATAGCAAATTATTGTTTATATTCTCATTATTTATATTTTCACTGACAGGATTATTTGCACTTGATAATTCAATGTATGTTGATTCATTACATGTAAGTATGGATATAAGTGAGGACAACCAATATATCATAAATGAGAATTATAATTTCAACTATCTATCTGCACATCACGGATTCTTTCGCGTTCTTCCTACTGATTACGCAGGAAGCAATTTTTATGTGGAACTGAAGGATATCAGATGTGATGAACCCTTCAGCGTGGATAGAGGAAATCAATCAACCACTGTAAAAATTGGAGATGCTGATAGAACGATAACAGGTGAAAAAGAATACAACCTCAGCTACATAATGGATATAGGTAAGAATTACAGCGAACAAGCAGAAGGTAAAACATATGCCTATTACAATCTTGTTGGTGGATCTTGGGATTTTCCAATCAAAAATGTAAGTTTTGAAATAACATTTCCAAAAGAAATTGATCCAAATGATGTTTCATTAACATCAGGACCATTCAATTCCGAATCTTATTCAGGAACAGTTCAGATATCAGATGATATGAAAACCATCAAAGGTACAATTGATGTTATCAATCCCGGCGAATACCTGACATTCTACGTAGACCTTCCTGAAGGTTATTTTTCAGGTGAAAGAGACGCTCTTTCTGGTATAAATCGTAACTTCATAATCTTAATTGTGCTATCAATAGTAGCCCTGTTGTTTACAATTCTTCAATTCTCAAAATATGGTCGAGATGACGATATAATTGAAGTTGAATCTTTCAAAGCTCCTGATGGAATGAATCCAATGGATCTTGGTTATTTTGTTGATAAAGTTGTTGATACCAAAGATACAACAGCCATGCTTTTTTATTGGGCCGATAATGGTTACATAAAAATAGAAGAACAAGATGATTCTAATAACAAGAAGAAAGGGAAGAAAGAGTTCTTGATTACAAAATTAAAAAATCTTCCATCAACCTGCAGTCAATCAGAAAAGATGCTATTTGGTGCTTACTTCAAATATAAGAGTATAGGTGATTCTCTACTTATAAGCTCTTTAAGGGAGAAATTTGTTGAGGATAGAAACAATGCTATTGCTAAAGAACCTAAAAATTTCACAGGTGATAAAGAACTTGTTGAACCACAGAGTGCAAAGGCAAAAAAGAAAATACTTGGTTTCATTCTTGTTCTTATAGTTTCAATGGGATTTTTAGCACCAGGAACAGATAGTTTCAAAATTACAGCACTATCGTTCCTTGTTGCATTCTTGACCTACTTGCTTTTGAGTCTTCTTTTCTCAAAACTGTTCAATACATCAGTTACAGAATCGAAAAAGAAGAAACTGGGAATTGTCATTATAATAATAATTGCAATTGCTTTTTTAGCAGCACTTAATTCAATATTCTATTTTGCAATCTCTCCAGGCTCTCTAGGTCTTAAATTTGGTGTTCTGAATATAATAACAGCAACACTGATTTCAATCCTATTTGAACTTACAGAGAAGCGCTCTGAGTATGCAACCAAAACCTATGGAGATGTACTAGGATTCAAATCATTCATCAATTATGTTGAAATTGATAAGCTGAAGCTATTGATAGATGAAGATCCAATGTTCTTCTATCACACATTGAGCTATGCAATCGTATTGGGTCTTGAAAAACAGTGGTATAAGAAATTTGAAACAATAGAGATACCAAATAATCCAGGATTCTTCTTCTATGTTCCAATAGGAATGGGAATACCAATAGATTCATTCAATGATCTTTCAAGCAGTGTTACAAGCAGTGTCAATTCATCAATTGCATCAGTACAATCCAGTTCATCAGGAGGCTCTTCAGGAGGAGGCTTCGGTGGAGGCGGAGGAGGTGGTTGGTAAACCAAACCTCCAAATATAAAAGACGTTCACCTCAATTGGGAACGTCTTTCTTTGCATCTAAATAAATTTAATTCTCCACAAAAGGACTTGGTGCTGTAAGAATTTTTT
>JBFHKM010000167.1:0-5597 GCA_041595335.1 Sphaerochaetaceae bacterium | reverse complement strand
CTATTTTCATTTTTTTATTCTTATTCAAAATATTTCAAGTTTATTCATTAAATATACATAAACATAGACTAAAGTTTCTTTTTTATGTACTATAACAGATAAATAAAATACTAATATCATTTAATGCAAACAATTAAATGATCATTACTTTAGCATAGGAGTTAATAAATGAGCAAAAGTTTTCCTGAAGGCTACAGACCTGTTTTAGATATTAGACAAACAGAAAAAGCCATTAAGAACGTTAAAGACACATTTCAAAGAGAGCTGTCTGGAGAATTAAAATTATCCAGAGTTACAAGTCCTCTTTTCGTACCTAAAGGTTCTGGTATCAATGATGATTTAAATGGCATCGAAAGACCAGTAAGATTTGAAATAGGTAATATGAATAATAAAGAAATGGAAATCGTTCAATCCTTAGCTAAATGGAAAAGAATGGTATTGGCTGATTATGGCTACCAAGCAAATCATGGTCTCTATACAGATATGAACGCAATTCGTCCTGATGACGACATTGATGCAATTCATTCTATTTATGTAGACCAGTGGGATTGGGAATTGGTTATGAACGAATCAGACCGAAATGTTGATTTCTTAAAGAAAGTAGTTAAAAAAGTATATGAAGCTATGAAAAGAACACAGTTCTTAGTTCGTGAGACTTTCCCATCAGATTATGATTTACTACCTGAAGAGATAAAGTTCATCTACACTGAAGATGCTCAAAAACAATATCCAGAATTAACTCCAGAAGAAAGAGAAAAAAAGCTTGCTAAACAATATGGAGCTATTTTCATGATAGGTATCGGATCTCCACTTGCAGATGGTGTAAAACACGGTGGTAGAGCTCCAGACTATGATGATTGGTCAACTCCAACAACAGAAGGACATAAAGGCCTGAATGGTGACATTGTTGTCTGGGATGAAGTTAGACAGAACTCTCTAGAATTATCCTCTATGGGTATCCGTGTTAACAAAGAAGCTCTTGAAAGACAGTTGAAGAGTGAAAATTGTGAAGATAGAGCAGATTTATACTGGCACAAAAGATTATTGAATGGTGAATTCCCTCAAACAATCGGTGGTGGTATTGGTCAGAGCAGACTTTGCATGTTCCTTCTGAATAAAGCTCATATTGCAGAAGTTCAAGCTTCAGCTTGGGATCAAAAGACTCTCGATGAGGCAAAAGAATTGAATATTCCTTTGATGTAATTTAATTTATACATCTCTACGAAGGCTGGTGATTGTACTATCATCAGCCTTTTTTGTACCATCTTTCCCTTTACTTTTATATTTCAATAAAATAATATTATCAAAACAGGAGATAATATGGACAAAACTTTAAAATTAGTTTCTTGGAATGTCAATGGAATACGAGCAGCAGATAAAAAAGGGTTCAAAGAATACTTTGAATCTATGGACGCTGATGTGTTCTGTATTCAAGAGATAAAGCTATCAGAAGGACAGTATTCTTTTGAACCTGAAGGCTACACAAGTTACTTTAACTATGCGGAAAAAAAAGGATACAGTGGAACAGCATTGTATTCAAAACAGAAACCGTTGAATGTAACTTTTGGAATTGGCCATGAACTTGATAACGAAGGACGTACAATATTAGCAGAGTATGATAATTATTATGTTCTATGTGTATATACCCCAAACAGCAAAGCAGAATTAGCTCGAATAGATTTAAGAATGGATTGGGACAAAAAATTCAAAGACTTCATTGCTGAACTTGATAAATCAAAACCGGTTTTGGTCTGTGGAGATCTGAATGTTGCTCATAAACCAATAGATATAAAAAATGCAAAGGCAAACGAAGGAAAAGCAGGTTACTCAATTCAAGAGCGCGATGGCTTTGATAATTTGCTTGCAATTGGACTCATTGATTCGTTTAGATATCTGAAACCTACAGCAGAAAATCGCTACAGTTGGTGGAGCTATAGATTCAAGGCAAGAGATAGAAATGCTGGATGGCGTCTAGATTATTGGCTTGTATCAGATAGAATTAAGGAGAAGATTGTTGAATCAGAAATTGACGATCAAATTCTTGGTTCTGACCATGCACCAGTATATTTAGAAATCAAATTATAAAAAAGTAAAAAAGTGATCTATTACATGTATTTTCATAAAAGATAATTTCATAAGAATCTTTTAAATACAATAGATCACTTTTTTAATATAAAAATACTATTTCAATAAACTTATAAAGCAGAGATAATCCGTTGAATCCCAGATAAAGTCCACAGATTTTATTGATAATATTTATTGTATTACCACCAATTTTATTCTTAAAAAAAGGCAATATTATAGCTATTGATAAAAACCAAAGCAATGACGCAGAAGCAGAGCCCATTATAAAATAACTTCTCTGTATATCAGCAAGCGAAGAAATATTACCACCAAACAGCATGGTTCCGTCAATTAAAGCTTGAGGATTGATAAAAGTAACAAGAAAAGCACTGGCAATAATATTGCGTTCCTGACTTGTGTTTTTTGAATCATCGTCATCATCATTTATACTAAAAAATATAGTCTTCCCTATGTAGGCAACTACAATACCACCTACAAACAACATTATTTTTTCTATAACAGGAAAAGTCGTTATCAAAACGCCGATTCCGAAAAAACAACATAAGCTCAAGGCTATATCAAAAAATGCAACCACAAGAGCTGTATAGATTGATTTAAATCTATTTTTCTTGATAGCTGCATTTATGACAAATATATTTTGAACTCCTATCGGAGCAACATAAGCCAGTCCGACAGAAAGTCCTTTTAAATAAATATCAAACATATAAACACCAAATTTTCATCATATCAAAAAAGGTATCTAATTACTTAATTTTAATGTAAGTAATGAGGTACTTCACCTCTTTGTTCAAACATCTTTCTTGCCTGTGTATTTAAGATTTTCTTACACATTCGGATTGATTCTGGTGTTACTTCAACCAATTCATCATCTTTGATAAATTGAATTGATTGTTCAAGAGTTAATTTAGTAATAGGAGTAAGTGTTACAGCTTCATCCTTACCAGAGGCTCTCATGTTTGAAAGCTTTTTAGTCCTAGTTGGGTTCAATAGCAGATCATGCTCTTTATTTCTCAATCCGATAATCTGTCCTTCATAAACAGGTTCACCTGGTTGAATATATAAATCACCACGATCTTCAAATTGGAACAATGCATATGGAATTGCAGTACCATTTCTGTCACTGATCAAAGAGCCATTAGATCTTGATGGGAAGTCACCTTTATAAGGTTCGTAACCTTTAATCCATGAGTTCATTATACCCATACCACGAGTATCAGTTAAGAACTCATCTCTGTAGCCGATCAATCCACGTGCAGGAATTTCAAATTTCATTTTTACTCTATCGCCATTATAAGTCATCTCACTCATCTTAGCTTTTCGTTTTGAAAGTTTATCCATAACAGATCCAGAATATAAATCTGGACAATCGATTTCAACGAATTCAATAGGTTCTGTTTTTTGACCATTTTCATCTCTGTGGAAAATAATACGAGGACGCCCAACACAAAGTTCAAATCCTTCTCTTCTCATTTCTTCAATGATAATAGCCATTTGGAATTCACCTCTACCTTTTACAGTGAAGGAATCGTCATCATTTCTTTCTACTCTGATAGATACGTTTCTTAAAGCTTCTTTCTCTAATCTTGTCCAAATTTTACCGCTTGTTAGCTGAGTTCCTTCAGTACCTGCAATTGGAGAGATATTCTTACTGAATTGCATAGCTACTGTTGGTTCATCAACAGTCAATCTTGGTAAAGCTTTAGGATTTTCTTTTGTACAGATGGTATCACCAATTGAAACATTATCAACACCTGCTAGTACAACAATATCACCACTGAATACTTCAGTTGTTTCATGGTATGTTGGACCATCATATGAATGTAATTTTGTTACTCTAAGAGATTTAACATTTTCTTTTTCAACACATACCAATTGCTCATTGATTGTTGCACTACCATTGATAATTTTACCAATAGCAAGACGTCCCAAGAAATCACTGTAAGATAGGTCACTTACTAGCATCTGGAAAGGTTCTGCATCATCATATTTAGGAGCTGGAATGTATTCAATAATGGAATCCAATAAAGGATGTAAGTTATCACTTAAATTATCAATATCTGTACCACAGATACCATCTCTACCATTAGCAAAGAATACTGGAGATTCTAATAGTTCTTCATTATCACTCAATTCGAATAATAAATCATAAACTTCATCCAAAACTTCTTTAGGTCTAGCATCTGCTCTATCAATTTTGTTGATAATTACAATAGGTTTTAAGTTTAGCTTTAAAGCTTTCTGTAAAACGAATCTTGTTTGAGGAAGTGGTCCTTCAGCTGCATCACAAAGCAATACAACGCCATCAACCATTGATAATCCTCTTTCTACTTCACCACCGAAATCCGCGTGACCTGGAGTATCAATGATATTGATTTTTACACCTTTCCAATTAATTGCGCAGTTCTTTGCGCTGATAGTAATACCTCTTTCTCGTTCAATAGCACCACTATCCATAATTCTATCTTGTGTTTCGCTATTAGCTAAACCAGATTGACGAAACATTGCGTCTACTAGTGTAGTTTTTCCGTGGTCAACGTGAGCTATAATTGCGATATTTCGTATAGCGTCGTTAGTTTTATTCATCTATTTATTTCCTTCACTTAAAATACTAACCATGATAAAATCCATTTTTTTATCATCTAAATTTTTTATTATCTTTTCTATCCAAAAAAAACGAGGACTTTATATAAAAGTGCCCTCTGTCTTTTAGTTCTTATTTTTATTAATCTTCGTTAAACTCTAATAAAATTTGAGCTACTGTAACATCAACTGGGGCCAATGGCACTTTCCAGATTTGATTGATATTGAACCATTCAATATCTGACAGCTCATCACTAAATTTGATTTCATCCTTTGATGCATATATTACAAAAACATACATCATCAAATCAAAGTCTCTGTAACTATGTTGTATATTACAGATAAATTCATCTTTTGTCTTTCCCTTGATGCCATATTTACCCTTCATTTCTTTAAAAATGTGATAAACTTCATTATCTTTTAGCAATATTTCTCTTTTTGGAAACTCAAATAGGTTACAAGCTGCCAGTTTTTTATCTTTAACAAGCAATATTTCATCACCATCAACCACGACAGCACACATTTCTTTTCGAATCTGAAGGTCTTCTTCAATTTTTAAATCCGAAATATTTTCATTAATCATAACAATTTACCTCTAAACATAAATTATTTCCTTTTACCGTTTATAGAATTATTTTAAATCCTTAAATCTTTTAGCAGCTTCTTTTGCTAGTAAGTTAATAGTAGTAGAGAAAATTCCAAAAAAGTCCTCACCTTCTTTATTATGTAATACTGTTGAAATGATAAGTCTCCCACCAACGGCACTTATTCCAAAGTTATTTGTAACATAACTGGAGGACGGATAATAATTCATAGTATTGATTATATCATCCTCATCAATTGAAGTTAATACATCAAACATCAAATCTGCATGTAGAAAGTCATAAAGTTTTTGTATCTTTGTCGGATCATTTAAATTTTCTTGAGAAATG
>JBFHKM010000166.1:0-5624 GCA_041595335.1 Sphaerochaetaceae bacterium | reverse complement strand
GCTTGATGAGATAGAGAGAGATGATGAAGATGAAGGTGTTGATTACAACCCTGTTTTGAATGATCTCAAGAGCTTTGATCTCACTCAATCGACACCACTTCAGGCGATGATCTTTCTTCAGAAATTGCAGGATGAGATGGAGGAATGTGAGAGATAGAATCATCTTCTGATATTTTGATTGGTCAATTCAATTTGATATGATGAATAATCAACCTGTTACATTGAATTTGATTTAAAAAGTAGCAATAATATATATAGAATCAACTTAGTAAAAAGAAGATATATACATGCTCTCATATGAAAAGCGTTATAAAATAGCTAAGCAATGGAATCTCATCGATGGTATCAATGAGAATGAATCATTGAGTTTTGAGCAATCGTTGAAGAACTACACCTCCATTGATAGAGATAGGAGAGTGATGTTCGTTATGAAAGATGCTTATTCCAAAGATTCTTTAAATGATGATTTACTCTTCAATGCAGATGAATTGTTGGAAGATTCATTTGAAAAGATGAAAGTCGCTTATGATGTAACGCCATCTTTAAATCCAGTGAGATATGAGCTTACAGGTCTCAGTGATAACAATGGTGAGAACAGAGTCACTTTTTCAAAAGTGGCTGCAGCTTCAAAATTCATTGCAGAAAAAAGTATTGGAGAATCATCTTTTGTTGTTGATAGTACCTACAATCAGTACACAAAGAATATTGCATTCATAAACATCAACAAGGAGCTGTGGGGACAAACAAGCAGAGATCCACACATAAAAGAGGCCTATCTAAAATACAGAGATGTGCTTCTATCTCAGATCATCGTTCTTGATCCAGGAGTCATCATATTCTGCGGAACCTTCAAGTTTTTTAAAGATGATTTGATAGATTTGATTGACATCTCATGCCTTGAGCTCAAGGATTTGAAATACGATAAGAGTGCAAAACAACTTTTGAACTGCTATGAGTGCTCAGATGGAGATGACTCTCATCTTTTTATTGAAACCTATCATCCAAGATGGTGGAACAAGAGCACTCCTTATTTATTCAACCAGGCAATTGAGAAGTGGAAGAGCAGTTTGATCTGTATGTAAAAAAGAAAAAGGCTATCTAAATTGAACAATTCAGATAGCCAAATAATAATAATCCTTACGTATTAAATTTTATAAATTCTGCTGTAAGAAAGTTTCAAGGGAAGAAGATGCATTATCTTCATCATCACCGTCGCAAGTTACAGTTATTTCATGGCCTTGTTTTGCACCAAGACTCATAACAGCGATCAATCTTTTTCCGTCTACAACTTTAGTATCTTTTGCAATTCTGATGGTGCTGTTGAAAGATTTAGAAAGTTTGATGAACTGACCTGCTGGGCGAGCATGAATTCCTAACTCATCTGTGATTGTATATTTGAATGTTTTCATTTTATATCTCCTGTTTATTTTTTATTTTGTTATTTATTCCACTACTGTTTTTTTGGTCACACCAAGTAAGACAGCTGATGCTATTGAACCAGCAATAAGTGCAACCAGATACATTGCAACATTACCTACAACAGGGAATACGAATATTCCTCCGTGAGGTGCCATCAATGTACAATTTGCAGCCATTGAAATTGCTCCAGCTAATGCAGAACCTACTATACAAGAAGGCAATACATGAAGAGGATCAGCTGCTGCATATGGAATAGCACCTTCTGTAATGAAAGATAATCCCATGATTATATTAGCAGGACCTGCTTTTCTTTCCTGTGTTGTGAATTTATTTTTGAAAAGGAAAGTTGAAAGTGCAATTGCTAATGGAGGAGTCATACCACCAACCATTACGGCTGCCATGATGTTGTAGTTACCAGCTACAATAGATGCAGTACCAAATACATATGCTGCTTTATTAACTGGACCACCCATATCTACAGCCATCATTCCACCTACAATAATTCCGAGGATTATTGAACTTGATCCTGACATTCCTGAAAGAGCTGAATTCAATGCAGTGTTGATTGCACCTACAAAAGGTTCTACTAGGAAAATCATAAACAGGCCAACAGCAAGTATGCTCAACAGAGGGTAGAATAGAATTGGTTTCAATCCATCAAGTGATTGAGGTATCTTTCTGAATATGTGTTTCAACCAAAGAACAAAGTAACCAGCAGCAAAACCAACTACCAATGCACCTAAGAATCCACTTGTTCCAGTAGATGCTATATACCCACCTACAAAACCTGCAGCAAGTCCTGGACGATCTGCAATACTCATTGCAATGAATCCTGCCAAAATTGGAAGCATGAAACTGAAAGCACCACCACCAATTGTCTTGAATATGCTAGCTAATGGAGTAATTGATCCAAAACCACTACGAGCCTCAATAGATAATGAGTTCATATCAATGAGAGCACCATCGATTAAGAATGCAATTGCAATTAGAATACCACCACCAACAACAAACGGAAGCATGTGTGATACACCATTCATAAGATGTTTGTAAATTACATGTCCCTTACTCTCTTTTCCAATTTCAGAGGTACCTGTGCTTTTTGAACCCTGGGCTGCTCTGTATACTGAAACATTACCATTCAAAGCATCATCAATTAACTCTTTAGCTTTGTTGATTCCATCAGCTACCTGGCATTGAATGACTCTTTTACCATCAAATCTATCCATAGGTACTTTTGTATCTGCTGCAACAATTATACATGTTGCATCTTCAATTTCTTTTGCAGTTAGCTCGTTTTTAGTTCCGCCTTGACCTCTGGTTTCAACTTTTATGGTGCAACCTACAGCTTCAGCTTGCTTTTTGAGCTGCTCTTCAGCCATATAAGTATGAGCTATTCCTGTAGGACATGCTGTAACTGCAAGAATTTGCTGTACCTTTGTGTTCTGCATCTCTTTCAATCTTTCTTCAGCATCCTCAGCATCTTTTTTCATCTCAGCTTTGTCGATGACTTCAATGAACTCTTTTTTTGTTTTTGCATTTCTCAATCCTGAAGTGAATTCATCATCCAACAGCAGTACAGATAACTTGCTCAAGACATCAACATGAATGTTTTCCTTTGAGTTTGGAGCAGCAATTAAAAAAGCCAATGTAACTTTTTCATCATCAGGTGCATCATAATCAACACCGGCAGGTATTGTCATTGCTGCAAGACCAGGTTTTTTAACTGAGTCTGATTTACAGTGTGGAATAGCTATTCCCTCACCAACTGCAGTTGTACTTTCTTCCTCTCTAGCATGAACCCCTTCTTCATACACTTTGCAATCTGAAATTTTATCACTTGCAACCATCAAATCAACCAATTGATGAATTGCATCGTTCTTATCTGTTGCAACACCATTCAGCTTGATACTTTTTGGATCCAATAAATCCTTTATCCTCATTTTTATTTCCTCCTAGAAATTGAAAATTGTTTTATGTAGCAATGTATTGACCTGTTCTAAAGTTGCAAGATTTTCTGAACATGCACTGGCTGTTCCAGCACATAATCCATATTTTAGAGCCTCAGAATACTTGCCTGTTTTTAAATAACCTGCAAGAAACCCAGCTACCATTGAATCTCCAGCACCAACAGAGTTGATTGCTTTTCCTTCAGGGCCTTTTGATTGGAAAATTTCTCCATCTTCTGTTACAAGAACAGCTCCTTCTTTGGCCATGGAAACAAGAACATTTCTTGCACCCTTTTCCTGAAGTTTTTTTGCATATATCACACATTCAGCCTTTGTTTTCAATGTGATATTGAAAATCTCACCAAGTTCATGAATGTTAGGTTTTATTAAGAATGGATGATACTGAAGTACATTCACCAATAGGGATTGGGTTGCATCAACAACTATTTTGGTCTTTTTGTTTGAAAGTCGTTTCATGATATCCATATATAAAGAGGAGGGTAGAATAGATGGTATGCTTCCAGCTAAAACCAAGATGTCATCATCTTGTATTCTATCTAGGTATATCATCAACTTTTCTAAATCAGATTTTCCAATGTTTGGTCCCTGTCCATTTATCTCTGTTTCAACACCTGACCTCATTTTTAAATTGATTCTTGAAAAGCCATCTTTCACCTCTATGAATTCTGTCGTTATACTCTTCTTATCAAGTAGGTGCTTTATCTCTTGTCCAGTAAAGCCGGCTTTGAATCCAAGAGCTTTTGTTTTCAATCCAAGGTTGTTTAAGACAATGGAGACATTTATTCCTTTTCCGCCTGGAAACATCAATTCATTGCTCGTTCTATTTACTTTTCCGATGTTGAAATCATCTACATCTACTATATAATCTAGTGATGGATTTATCGTAACTGTATAAATCAAATCTAGACCTCCGTTATATTTTTACATTGTTTATATTTTTTGTCTTTCAAATTTGTAGTTATGACAACAGCATTGTCAAAACTGCAGAAATTAACACAGGAGAGTTCTGAAAATTTGCTTGAATCAGATACGATATATCGTCTTTCGGTTCTTTTCATGGAAGCTTTCTTTATCAGAGCTTCCTTAACATCAGGAGTGCTGAATCCATTATTGAGATCAATTCCATTTGTTCCCCAGAATCCTATTGTAAAATTATATTTACTGAGACTCTCAACAGCTTCCTCACCAACAATTGCTTCCGTTGGATATTTTACCTCTCCACCTGGCATGTATGTAAGAAATCCTGCTTGGGATAATTTCTTTGCAAGAGAGAATCCATTGGTTACAAACGTGATGCTTTTGTCTGTGATGAAATCAATCATCAATTCTGTCGTTGTTCCGGCATCTAAGTATACAAAATCATCTGGTTGGATGATGGAAGCTGCATATTGTGCGATTTTCATTTTATCTTCTATGTTCTGCTGTTTTCTTATCAAAACTGAGTCGTCTTTAGAGTGGAAGACAACGTCAACTGCAACAGCTCCGCCAAATACTCTTTTTATTTTCTTCTCAGCATCAAGTGAATTTAAATCTCTTCTGATTGTTGATTCGGATGCATCTAGTGTCTTCATCAATTCCTGGACAGTGACGCTGTGTTTGTCCTCAATTATTGATACAATCCTATTCAATCTTTCATCTGTAAGCATCTATTTCCTCCAAAAAGCTTCAAGATGATGGTAGTTTATAACGGTTTTTTGAGTTTGTAAAGGAAAATATTTCAAAAACGTTCAAAATAATTCATGAACGTTCACAAACGTTAAAAAATGTTGTATAAGGTATCTTATTGACATTTTTCCAAAAATAGAGTGTTAAATATTAGATGATCTTTATTGGAAGTATTGCATTCAAGTTTTTGGGAAAAGGAGATTTTTAAAGTTCTGCTTGAAGATGTTGCTGTGTTTTTTTAAATAATAAAGACCTAAAGATGGCAACATTAAAGAACTGCTGAGAACTTGAAATAATTTTTATTTAGCGCTTATAATAATGCGAAAGGATGGACAATTTATGAAAATTTATAATGGTAAGTCAATTTACAAAGGTATCGCAATTGGCAAAATTAAGTACATGAAGAAGACTGAGCCTGATACTTCAAGACATGAAATATCGGATATCAAATCTGAAATGAAGAGATATGATGAGGCTCGAAAGAAGGCAATTTTGCAGTTGAAAAAGATCTACAGAGATGCGATTTCTGAAATAGGTGAGGATGCAGCTGCAATATTTGATGTGCAGTCAATG
>JBFHKM010000165.1:0-5704 GCA_041595335.1 Sphaerochaetaceae bacterium | reverse complement strand
GACTAAAAGGCCCTCTCTTTTAAGTATCTCATCAACCTTTCTAAGAACTATGTACTGTTCATCAAGAGGAGTGGAACCAAGACCATTTATCAAAACATCAACTTCATCACCTTTTTCGTAAGGGATATCACCAATAATTTTAGCTAACATCTCTTCTGCAATCTTATCAGCTGTCTCAAGCTTGCCACGTCTTATTCCAGTCTCTCCATGGATACCCATTCCGATTTCCATTTCATCACTTCCAATGCTAAATCCAGGCTTACCAACTCGAGGAACAATACATGGAGTCAAAGCAACACCCATTGTTCTTGTATTTGCTGCAGCCTTTTCAGCAACCCTTTTTACTTCATCAAGAGATAGCATATCATTTGCTGCAGCACCTGCACATTTATAAACAAAGATTATACCAGCGACACCACGTCTTGTGTTCTTCTCCCCTTCTTTAGAAGGAGCAGCAGAGGCAACATCATCACCTGCTACAACAGATTCCACTCTTATATCTTCTTCAAAATCAGCTTGTTCTGCTGCCATGTCGAAGTTAAAAATATCTCCGTTATAGTTACCATAGATATATAGAACACCAGCTCCATCATCAATGTATTTTGTACATGCTAGCATCTGTTCAGCGCTTGGACTTTGAAATACATCACCAACAGAACATGCATCAAGCATACCTTTTCCAACATATCCGAGGAACAATGGTAGGTGACCACTACCACCACCTGTTGCAAGACCAACCTTACCTTTAACTTTATTTGCAGTAACAAGGCAATGAACATCATCACCTGTATATGTAATTAAATCAGGATGAGCAATATATAATCCCTCAAGCATCTCTTTTACGTAATTTTCTGGTTTGTTAATTATCTTTTTCATTGTAATTCTCCTACAATACTATTTCAATTTGATCTTTTTCTTCATAATTTAAGACAACACAGTCATTAAAATAAGTTCTTTCTGGAAGTGAAACCATTACATGGCCTTCTTCTTTTTCAATGGAAAAAGGAGCCAAATGGAACACTCCAACATCAAGTCGTACAACAGTTCCCTTTCTTACAATGAAAGCTTCTGTTGCTTCAGGCACCATCTTGTTTGATGGAGGTGCAACATGAATAACAACATCGGTATCAAGGGGAAGCAAGATCTCACCTGTATGATTGTGATATTCAACAGTATCAACTATCATCCTATCAACCCTGTGCACATTCAAACCTGAAAATGTTATTGGAACATCACCACTTACAGGATTCTTTAAATGATCTGGATAAAAATCACCAAGATTATTTCCTTTTAGATCAACTAGATTATAGAAACTTCCATATTCACAAAAGTTTTCTTTTGTCAGTTCTTTAGCTTTTACAGTTCTCACCTTTAATATCCCTCCTTAATTTTTATCTCTTCCTCTTACATCAAAGTAACCTGTTATTAGCATTGTAAATACAAGAATCAGTCCATACACGAATGTCTTTAAGAATGAGTTGATTCTTAAAATATTGAAAGCACTCGATACCAACTGAAGTAGCAACACAGCAAATGCAACACCCATCACATTGCCTTCTCCACCATCAGGATCTGTTCCTCCAAGTACAACTATAAGCAATGTCAATAATGTATATGAACTACCATAATCACTCTTTGCAGAGTTGTAGTGACTTGAAATCAAAACACCACTTATAGCACCAAGGATTCCACCTGTCATGTAAGTAATTAATGTAACTTTTAAATTGTTTATGCCAGAATATTTTGATGCAGTTTCGTTTGTTCCCATAAATTTTAGCTGTTGGCCATAAATTGTTGAGCGCATTATAAAAGCAATGACAGCAGTCACCACAATAAACACATAAAACGGTATTGGAATTCCAAGAAATAGCTTATTTGCAATGTTACCATATGCTTCAGGAAGACCAGTCATTGCAGGTCCTTTTGTAATTGCAAGACCCAAGCCAATATATAATTGCAGTCCACATAAAGTTACAAGCATAGCTGGAATCTTCAAATATCCAATTAGAAAACCATTGAATAGACCACATGATGCACCAACCAATAAAGCAGCTATTATTCCAAGAACGATTGAAAATGGAGATCCATCCTGTCTTATCATAACAGACGCTGCCACAATACTAGCTAGATTTGCAATACCAACTAAAGATAGGTCAATACCACCACTTATCATTGCAAGCATCATACCGTAACAAAGAATTCCATACTCAGGTAATTGAACAAACATTCCTCTGATGTTTGCAGACCTCAGGAAGATCCTAGGTTCTAGAATACTCATGATGATAAATATTGCAATTCCCAGGCCCAAAAGCATGGTATTATTCTTATTTACATTTCTATTTTTAATCAAATCTAAATTCATCAGGACTCTCCTTTATATTTTTGCACTGTTGGCAATATGTTTTGATCTAATAGATGTTATTCCAGTACCCATAACGATTATCAATCCAACAACAAATGTTTGATAAGATGTTGGAATGCCAACCATAACTAGGTTATTTTGAACAATAGCAATCAATAGAACACCAAGGACAGTTCCTAAAACAGTACCATGGCCACCAGTAATTCTTGTTCCACCTACAACAACAGCAGCGATGACCATCATTTCTGCTCCCATCAAGTTCTGTGGACTTGATTGTCGCATTAAAATTGTATATGTAACTCCGCCTATTGCTGCTAAAACACCACTGAACATATATAGGAAAGATTTAATTCTAACTACGTTGAAACCTGCAATTCTAGCAGCATTCTCATCACCACCAATTGCATAGATACCACGTCCAAATGTTGTGAATTTCAATACAATGAAGAACACAATCAAAAGTACAATTGGGATCAATATCAATGTTGTCATCTGATACTTTATTCCAGCACTATTGGTGAAGGAGAAAAGATAACTTCTAGATAGACTATCAATATGATCTGGAATATTACTGAATTCCTTTGTTCCAAGGAAAGCCAGAGTTGCACCATTTGCAATGCTGCTTACACCTAATGTTGCAATTAAAGGAGATATATTCCTTTTAGCAATTAAATACGCATTAATTGCTCCAAAACATAGACCTATTGCACTTGCAAATATATAGAAAAAAGCGATGCTATCTATATCAAATTTCAAAATCAATTTTATTGTTGAGTATGCCGAAATACATGCAATAGCAGGAAATGATACATCAATTCCTCCACTTATAATAATTACCATCTCCAATGCAGCAAAAATTAATGTTATCAACATGGCTCTAGAAAGAGTTATGACTGTTGAGAAACTAAAAAATGCTGGATTAGCAAAACCTATCAACAGGCATAGAACAACAATGGTATAAGCAACTATTGCTTCATTTGTTGTTGCAAAATTTTTAAATTTAATTTTATTCATTATTTTAAATCCTTTGTTGCATTTTTAATCATTTCTGAGATCTCACATTCAGTGTAATCTTTCATCTGAAGAACTCCAGAGCTCTCACCATTACTCATGATTATGAGCTTGTTGCAGTTATAATAAAGCTCACTCAAATCATCTGTGATTATTATCACTCCAACTCCAGTTGCAGCCAATTCATGTAAAATCCTATGAATGTCAAATTTAGATCCAATATCTACACCAACGGTTGGGCCATTCAAAATTAATAATTTTGGATGTGTGTTCAACCATTTAGCTATAACCATTTTTTGAGCATTTCCACCTGATAAGGTTTTTATAGGGACCTGTGTAGAAGCTGCAACACAACCAATATCTTCAATCCATTTGGCTGTAACACTGTCTATTTTATTTCGGTTGAGTTTTCCATTTTCCATGTATTCAGAAAGAGAAGCTGCAACAGTATTGTCACTGATGCTTCTAGTTAGAAATAAACCTTGGGTCAATCTATCTTCAGGAACGTAACCAATTCCATACTTTACAGCATCTGAAATTGAATTAATTTTTCTGTCTTCTCCATTTATGGAAATGGTTCCTTCTGTAGCGGGATTGATTCCAAAAAGGGCATCCCCTATTTCACCACGTCCAGATCCAAGCAGACCAGTGATACCTAAAACATCCCCCTTATACAAAGAAAAATCTACATTCTGAAAGTATCCAGTCAAACCTAAATTTGAGACCTTGCATATCTCTTGATCACTGGTATCAGGTTGATAAATTTCATCAACTATTTCTCTACCAGTCATGCAATTTACGAACCTCTTTCGGTCAAATTCTTCAATCAAACCTGTTGCTACATTCTGTCCATTTCGTAATATTGTAAGGCGATCTGCAATGTCATAGATCTCATCAAGCTTGTGATTTACTATCACAATTGCCATTCCTTTTTCTTTTAATTTTCTCAGAGTTTCATTTAGAAGGTTTACCTCTCTTGCTGTAAGAGCTGTAGTAGGTTCATCAAGAATCAAGACTTTAGCATCATTAATAAGAGCTCGTGATATCGCCACCATCTGTTTATTTGATATAGACAATCTCTCTACCAATACATCAGGGTCGATTTTTGCACCTACCATATCAAGTGCTTTTATTGACAGTTCTCTTGCCTTTTTCCAATTCATTTTCTTGTTATTTTCAACTAAATTTTTATTCATAGCTATATTTTCTGCTACTGATAAATTAGGGAAAACAGCAAAATCTTGATAAATTACCTGAACACCCATATGAATTGAATCAATAGGTGATAGATGAGTTTTTTCCTTATTACAAAAATATATCTTACCATCTGTTGGTTCATGAGCTCCGGAAATTACTTTAATCAAAGTAGATTTACCACATCCATTCTCGCCAGCCAAACAGTGAATCTCGCCTTTATTGATTGTTAAATCAACTCCTTTTAGAGCTTTAACACCATTGAAATATTTTTTAATTTTCTCCAAGCGAATAAGTTCTTCTGCCATTTGCATATACTCCATAAATCAAATTATAAGGGGAGTTTCCTCCCCTTATCCTATGTCTCTAATTCTTTTAGAAGTCGATTGCAGGATCGTTTACATTTTCTTTTGTAATATCAATCCAAGCTTGACCAGATAAAACCTTACCATTAAGAGTTAAATCATCATAACCAGCTACACCTAAGTCCAAACCATTTTGAATAGGTTCACCATCTAATACTTTAATAGCTAATTCAATTAAAGCTTTACCAGCAAGAGCAGGATCCCAGAATGAACCCATTTCAATAGTTCCATTTTCAATATATTTGCCTGATACTGATACTAGAGATGTACCAACAATAGCAATCTTACCTTGCAAACCAAGTTCTTCAACAGCAAGTGCAGCACCAGCTACATCAGGCATAGCAGAACCCTGTATTGCTTTGATGTTAGGATTAGCAGTTAAAGCTTCTTTAATTTTGTTGTAAGCAACACTTTGGTTATCAGCAGTTTCGATTTTATCACCATATTGACTCATGTTAGGGAATTTCTCTTCCTGTAATTCTTTAGCAGCATCAACCCACTGGTTATGTGATTCTGAAGTTAAAGATCCAACAGTTAGAAGATATTCACCTTCTCCACCAGTCATCTCACCGATTTTCTCCATGAAGTGACGACCATAATCAGCATTGTTAAATGCTTCTAAGTCATAATCAACGTTTGTCATAGTAGAAGCTTCATGAGTGATAACAACAATTCCTGCTTCACGTGCTTTCTTCAATACAGGTTCCAATGCCTCTGTTGAGAAAGGAACTACACAGATTGCATCAACACCTTGTGCAATTAAATCTTCAAT
>JBFHKM010000164.1:0-5726 GCA_041595335.1 Sphaerochaetaceae bacterium | reverse complement strand
ATAACTGAAGAAATTGAGACAAAAGCGCTTCTTATGGATATTGCAGATAGTGAATATGACTTCATATCTTATTTGGATTTTGAACATAAGAAAGTAGATATGATAACAATGAATTCTCCGGATTTCAATTTTCAAAAAGATGAGAAGTTGATATCTCTTGATAGATTTATTGAGATCATTCTACAGAACTCAAGTGAAACAAAAAAGAGACTCAATGAAATCAGCTTGGAACTTAAGGAGAAAATGGATGGAAACAGTACATCTAGAACAGCCATCAATTTTATCAAAGGAAAACGTAAGGAGTTCAAAGTTAGAACTGTTTCACAAGAAAAAGGTATATATGTTGTTCTTTGCAGTGATATAACTGAGATCACTCAAAAAGATATTCAGATGAAGAAAAAGCTTGCCGAGTCCATGCAGAAGGCACAGATTGCAAACAATGTAAAATCAGAATTTCTTGCATCTATGTCCCACGACATGAGAACTCCGTTGAATGGAATTCTCGGTCTTGCTAACTTCGGAATTGAGGAAGCAGAAGATCCTAAGATTGTTGATTATTTCTCCAAAATAAAGGTAAGCAGTTTCTTTCTCTATACCCTATTGAATGATGTACTCGATATCCAGAGCATTGAGCAGGGTAAGATCAACATAAAAAATGGTAATGTTGACCTGTACTCCAGATTGTCAGATTTAGAGAACATGTTGAGACCTCGTGCAATTGAAAAGAACATCAATTTCAACATAAATAGAATCGGCAAGTTGCCTCATTTCGTTTATACAGATGGAACAAGATTCACCCAGATACTTGTTAACATAATAAGCAATGCAATTAAGTACACTCCTGAGAGAGGATCAGTTACTTGCAACATCAAAAACATAACAGATACTTTCAAGCCTTACTTGCAGTTTGAGATTTCAGATAATGGCTATGGAATGAGTAAGAAATTCCAGAAACATATGTTTGAAAGCTTTGCAACAGAAAAAAACAGGAGTTCTGCTAAAGAAGGTGGTACAGGACTTGGTCTTTCAATTGTAAAGAATCTTACTGAACTTATGGGAGGAACTGTTGAATGCAACAGTACGCTGAATGTTGGAACCACATTTGTGTTGAAATTACCACTCAAGGTAATAAGCAAAGAAGAATTTGAAAGTGCTGGAACCAATTTTGAGCTTCAGAACTTTGAGGATCTTCAAGGAAAGCACATTCTTATATGTGAAGATAACTATCTAAATACTGTGATTGTAAAAAAGATTCTTGAAAAAAGAGGTATGATAACAGATACAGCATCAAATGGTCAGATCGGAGTTGAAAAAGCATTGAAAAATGAATACGATGCAATTCTTATGGACATACGAATGCCTGTTATGGGTGGTCTTGAGGCTGCATCCAAAATAAGAGAGTTCAATACAACCATTCCTATAATTGCATTGAGTGCAAATGCATATAAAGAGGACATAAACAACTCCCTCGAGGTGGGTATGAACATGCATCTCGTGAAACCTATTGAAATTGATAAGCTTTTCACAGTACTGCTGAACTTGATCAAATCATAATACAGTAAGTTCATCTTAATTGCAGATTTCACTATCTGCAATTAAACATGTGTTCATAGATGCAATTCTTTTTTTGTTGACTTATGCTGATTATCATATTATTTTATAAATAAACATGCGTTTAGTGGAGATGATTATGAAAAGCAATGAAATAGCAAAATTGGCAGGAGTTTCAAGAAGTACTGTATCTAGAGTTCTGAATAATTACAGCAATGTACCTGAAGAAACAAGAGTCAAAGTGCAGAAAGTAATTGATGAATATGGCTACACTCCAAACCAATCAGCAAGAGCTCTTGCTGGACAGGCAAACGATATAATAGAACTTGTCATTGCAGATATTGATGAGAGTTTGGTTGGCTCCTCCTACCGAGGTACAAACTCTCCATACTTTCTTGAAACTATCTATTCAATAATAAATCAAGCAAAGCTCAAGAACCAGATGGTTCTGGTAAACATCATAACAGATTCAAAAGAGTACAAAAAAATCTCATCAAATTTCGACACAAGAATGATAAGAGGTGGGATATTTGTCGGATTTCCTTATCACACAACTGAAATAAATTCTCTTGTTGAGAAAGGTTACAACATTGTTGCTGTCGATAACTTCACAGAGAAAGAAGCATTCTCTTACAGCGCAAAAGCTGTAAACAGTGATAACTTCACAGGTGGAAAGATTGCAACTCAATATCTGATTGATCACGGTCATACCAAAATTGGCTTCATTGAAGGCGATTCTCGACTGTCAGCGATGGAAAGAAGAGAGGGATTTCTTTCTGCAATGAATGATTCTGGATTGTCCATAATCCCAAACTCCATGGTCAAAGGTTACTTCAGAGAGAAGGTGGCATATCAAGAGACCCTCACAATGCTGGATAAAACAGATGTAACTGCAATATTCTGCAGCAACGATATCATGGCACTTGGTGCTCTAAAAGCAATAAACGAAAGAGGTCTGAAGGTACCTGATGATATCTCTTTGATTGGATTTGATCACCACGATCTATCCTCCGTCATGAAAGAAGATCTGGCCTCGGTTTATATAGATCTTGATGATGTATCAAAAATGTGTGTTGATGGCATTTTCGAAGCTGGCCCTTTCTTAAAATACTGTGATCCAAAACTCTATGAAGGCAACTCTGTGAGGACTTTATAATCTCATCCTGCAAAAATCTTCCAGATTTCATAACATTTAAATACAAATAAGTAATATAAAAAAAACCAACTCAGCTAAACAAACACTAAACTTTTGTTAAGTTAATATCCTGCACCTTTAAATTCAAACGATTATACCATGATTTTAAATATATCCATTTTGTTGGTAAAAATAATTCTATATTTTTTCTTGACAGATAAAAATAAGATGTTATCATTCTTCTAAACACGCGTTTATGACAGAACTAATTATTTAACTTCATTTTTTTTGGTCATAAATAAACACGCGTTTAATTTTATTTTACAAATACATGTAAAAGGAGAATTATTATGGTATTCGTAATCTTTTCATTTGTGCTATTCACAGCATTGGTAGCACTGATCACTTACTTAAAAACAAGAGGTGATAATTTGGATACAAATGATGGCTATTTCTTGGGTGGAAGAAGTTTGACAGCACCAATTATAGCAGGCTCATTGCTTCTTACAAACCTCTCAGCATCTTCCTTTGTTGGAATGGCTGCAAATGGTTACACATCAAACATGTCTGTTATGGGATATGAAGTCTGTTCTGGCGTTGTTTTAGTTATCGTAGCAATGTTCTTGTTACCACGATATCTAAAACAAGGTATCACAACAATTCCGGAATTCATTGAAGCTCGTTATGACCATGGAACCAAGACATTTGTAACTTGTCTGTTCTTGGTAAGTTACTTTGTAAACATGCTTCCTGTAACTCTTTATTCAGGAGCAATTGCAATGGAGCAGCTGTTTGGTATTGAAGAAATATTTGGTATCTCACACATAGCAGCTGTTTGGATCATGGTTGTACTCATTGGTGTCATCGGCTCCATATATGCCGTATCAGGTGGTCTTAAAGCAGTTGCTGTTTCTGATACTTTAAACGGTATTGCTCTTGTAATTGGTGGTCTCCTGATTCCTGTATTTGCCATCATTTTCCTGGGACATGGTAGTTTTGCAGAAGGATTCAACACTCTTGGATCTTCCTCTCCTGAAAAATGGAATGCAATTGGATCTGCTAAGAACGGCGATCCTGTTCCATTCACAACCCTATTCACTGGTCTTTTCCTTGTGAACTTATATTACTGGGGCACTGACCAATCAATCATACAGAGAGGATTGGGTGCTAAGAACCTTGCAGAAGGTCAAAAAGGTGTTGTTTGGGCTGGCTTCTTGAAAGTTTTGACACCATTCATTGTAATTGTACCAGGTGTAATTGCTTATTATATATATGGCGGTGGACTTACAGCACAGCAGGCAGATATGATCTATCCTCAGTTGGTTGCTGATGTACTTCCAAAACCTCTATTGGGTTTCTTTGCTGCAGCTATGATGGGTGCAATTCTATCCACATTCAACTCCGTACTTAACAGTGCATCAACATTGTTTGCTCTCGATATCTACAAAGGTACAAAGAAAGGTCAGAGCATGAATGATGAGATGCTTGTTGCAACAGGAAGAAAATTCGGAATTGCTGTTGCAGTTGTATCAATTATAATTGCTCCATTCATTGCATATGCTCCTAACGGATTGTTTGACTACCTACAGCAGATCAATGGATTCTTCAACGTTCCAATATTCACAATAGTATTTCTTGGATATATCACAAAGAAAGTTCCTGCAAAAGCTGCAAAAATTGGACTCGCATATTTCGTACCAATGTATGGTGCATTCCAGTTAGCTGATAAACTATCTTCAACAGGAAGAGCTGTTCTTTCAATTTTGGTATTGGTTGCAATAATTGCAGCAATAGTACTGAAAGGAAAGAAAGAATTGAGAATTAAAGCAATTGTTTTGACTCTCATTTATTTTGCAGTTACAATCATATTCCTATCATTGGCTTGGAAATTCAACCTTCACTTCTTCCATGTGAGTGCAGTTCTATTCGTGTTCACAAGTATCCTGATGAAAACTTTGGGTAAATGGGAACCAATGGACAGACCATTTGAACTTGGAAGTAACAATCTTGTAAATGTAACACCTTGGAAAGGAAGAGTTAAAACAAGTGCTTTTGTACTGTACTGCATGGTTGCTATGTATTTCATCTTCTCTCCTCTTGGAGTTGCAAAGGAAGGTGGTGCTGATATCACAACAGTTATCTCTTTGATAGTTTTAGCTGCAGTGACATTCATTCTAGCTATATTTGTTGATAAGAAAGTACAGATAGCTGATGCCAAGGCAATGGCTGCAATTAAGTCCTCGAGGTAATAGATGTTATTTATTGCTTAATTCATAATGTTGATTCCATCATTTTGACAAAATTGAGATGATGGAATCTTTTCTCTCCCACCTGGGATACAAACACAAAAACAAAAAGGAAATTACAGATGCCTATTTATACAAACACTGAGAGTGAAATTGAATTTCATCTAACCAACTCTTCCATAAGCTACATCATGACAGTTTTAAAGAATGGACAACTTGGCCAATTATATTTTGGCAAATCAATTAAAAATAGAGATTCTTTTCAGCATCTTCTGGTAAACAGAAGCTGCGTCTTGTGCCCTGCAGTATTTGGTTCAGATATGGACTTCTCTTTGGAAACAATAAAACAGGAATATCCTGTTATGGGAACTGGCGATTACAGAGAGGAAGCTTTAAAGATCAAAAGTGAGGATGGCTCAACAACTAACGTTCCTGTTTATAAAAAACATGAGATATATAAGGGCAAAAATAAGCTCAAAGACCTTCCATCAACATGGGCAGAAAATGATGATGAGATCACAACTCTTGTAATAACTCTAGAGGATAAAGTTCAGGAATATGAAGTTGAACTTTCATATCATCTTTTTGAAGAGAAAAATGTAATTTCCCGTTCTGCTCGAATTATAAACAAGGGCTCTCACACTCTTAAAATTGAAAAAGCTCTATCACTTTCAATTGACTTTCCAACAGATGACTTTGATATGCTGACATTCAATGGTGCATGGAGCAGAGAGAGAAAAGTCTCTTCAAATCACCTTCATCCTGGAATACAGAAGATTGAATCATTGAGAGGT
>JBFHKM010000163.1:0-5753 GCA_041595335.1 Sphaerochaetaceae bacterium | reverse complement strand
TATTCTATACCATTCATATATAATAATATTTATACTTAGAAAGCTTAACTTGTGTATGAAATTTATGGAACATATAATTTGATACTGCCATTTACAGTTGATATATATCCATCAGATATTTTAACTGTAGGTGGCTTTTTTGTACAAAAACAGGAGCTCAAAGCTCCAATTATATCTGAGATATTCCTCTTCAGACTTCAATCTCACCGACTTTTGTGAATCGATATGAAAATACAAGTTTTACAATGACTATTGCCACAATTATTCCAAATGTAAGTCCTATAGTATCAGCGAGCCAATCTAAAAGGTCAAAACTGCGACCAACTTTGGATTGAATGAATTCAATTATAATTCCAAGAGGAAGCCCTAACATGTAAACATGAAGGATTGGATTAAAAATCCAATTGATAACATCACTCTCATCATCAACAATATTTTTAGAAAAAATGGCTGATGCTTTAGTTAAGAATATAAAAAGACCAAAACCTGTATATGCCAAAGCATGAGCACCTTTATCTGCAAATGGAAAGATGGAAGTGCTTGGAATGTCTTTTGCAGGCAGCAGAGAAAACAGACATATGAGAGCAAAACAAATTATTGCAGCTATCTGAGATAGATTCTTATAGATAGCCATTCTTCTGTTCAAGATCTTTCTTTCTTCTAAGTTATATTTGCTTAGGTTCATATAAGTCTCCCTGCATTGCATCGCATTCATCCATGCTCTCTTTGAGCAGTTTTATTATCATGGATTTATCATATAGATGACGTGGTGCAGCCAATCTATGAGATGGGGTCTCACATATCAATCTCTGCACTATCATATCAGGATTCAATCTTCTGAGAATGAAGAGACAGTCTTCTACTGTTCTATCATTACTTGGAACACTTATCTCGCCTCTCAAGTAATCATCAAAGAATGTGGTTCCACCTAAGATATCAAGATTGTGAATTTTTATTCCTTCACTCTTTACACTGTTGACCAGATCAACTGTGTTGTTCAGATCTGTTTTTGTTTCCCCTGGTAATCCTGTGATTATATGTGTTGAGACTTTTATTCCTCGTTCATGAAGTTTAGCAACTGCTTTTATGTAATCTTCTGATGTGTGTCCTCTGTTTATCTTCTCTAGAGTTTCATCATTGGATGTTTGAAGTCCAACTTCCACCCAAATATCTTTGACTTTATTTCTATACGAAGCAATGAGATCAACAATGTCATCATTGAGACAATCAGGACGAGTTGAAATTATAAGCTCTTTGAAATCATAAAGAGACAGTGCTTTATCATAAAGCGTTTTGAGTTCTTCTACATCAGCATAGGTACTTGTCCAAGCTTGGAAATAAACACTGAATGAGTCAACTTTGTATCTTCTTTTTATGAAAGCAATTCCTTTCTCAACCTGTGTTTCAAGAGAGTTAAGTCTTACATCCAATGGAGCCACTTTTCGTGGTCCTTTTTGAGAAACTCCTCGTTGGAAAGAAGAGGATCTTTTCCATTTACCTTCTTTGGTTCTGTAATAAGTGGGACTGGCCCCTGTTCCATCACAGAAGTTGCATCCACCACTTCTATCTAGCTCTCTATTGGGACAGGAAAATCCCCCATCCACTCCAACACGATAGACACTGCAGCCGTAAGTATCAATAAGATACTGTGTATATGTATTCCATCTTTCTTTACTCAAATTAAATAAACTCCAATACTAAGGAAGTCTTTCCTTGGAATGTAACTCCCACACCAACAAGGGCTGTACCTGCTCCAAGAGGAGCTCCCAATCCAATATAGACACCTACATCGCCCTCATCAAATGGATTGACTGAGGAATCATCACTCTTCATGAGAAGGTTATTATCACTGTCGTATAGGTTGTCACTTGGGTCGTAATCATCATTTGTCATTATTTTCAGACCCGTTTGAAAATACAATGGGAATATATATTTTCCCAAAGATCGTTGATATGAGATCTCTGCCAACATATATCCTCTTCGGTATGTGCTCACAGGATATCCTATCATACCAGTGTAACCACCAATATCATAATAAGATGTCATCAACTCTTCATTACGTGTGTTCATATTTAGGTCAAAATTGAGCTTCAATGTTTCATTATCTGATATGGGTTTGGAATATTTGAAGCTGATTTCAGTTCCATAACCAAACTCACCATTTGTATTCACAAGCATTCCTGATCCCTTGGCATAGAGTCCCTCTGTTGAGAACAATGTTGGATCCTTATCATTATATACAGCACCGGCTTTGAATAGAATTTCTGAAACAATTGGATCTGTATAAGATATCTGCTCTCCGGAGTTTGTAGATACATCTAGTACATCAATAAGCTCAGTTGGTAAGGTAGATGATGACAGCAAGGAAAGAGTGTAATCAAATCCTGTTTCCACTCTCAAATGACTGGAGTATCTGTATTCAGCTCCAACATCTACCATTGTTGAAAATGCAAATGTTGATATGTGATATTTCATGTATGAAGAATTTACAGGAGACAGTCCACCTGTTGCCAATCCAAACTTCAATGATCCGTTAAGTAGATTGTTTTTTTGAGATATTATGTTGTAAATAATTGTGTCGTATATTTCAGTGCTATCATCTACCGAGAGAGATACATGATTGTCAAAATTGGTTCCTAAAATATCATCAAAAAGAACACTCAATTCAAAATTGGTGTGAGCCCAACTGTAGTTTGTAGAATCATTTGATAAACCAAAGGATGCATCAACATTCAAACTTATCTGTGATTCTGAATCATCCCAGTCTCTTATATATAGATAAAGGACACCATCATTTACATCATCTCCATCATCGTATGGAGTGAAACTATAGGATGTTGTTGATATTGAGTTGATTTTATTGAATCCTTCAATTTCTGAATCCAATTGCTTCATAACAGTATCTGTTAATGTTTTGCCAACGAATTTATCAAAAACTCTCACCAATGATAGATTCTCGTTGTTTCCTGATACGTCTACAACTTTAACTTCTTTTACGATAGGATCTGGTCGTTTTAAATAACTTCCCTCAACTTCATAAGGAGTTAGGTCTCTTGTTCTTGCAATTCGTTTCTTTAAGGCAATCAACTCATCTTTGTGAGCTCTGAATTCATCATAACCACGCTGAAGAATCTCCTCTTCTTTATCCATATCTAGAACAGAGAAATCATATACAACAGGGCGCAGTAGGACATCACATCTGCTCTCTGCATCTATGTTTCCTGTGAAGGTGACAAGGTTGATTACCTGACTCAGTGCTCCAGTTAGAGTTGAATACTCACCTTCTTTCTTAAGATTGTCGCTTGATACATCAATGCCGATTATTATATCAGCACCCCATCTCTCTGCTACATCAATTGGAAAGTTATTGTTCATACCTCCATCCATTGTGTATCTTCCATCAAGTAGAACATATGGAGGGAAAACTAAAGGAAGTGACATGCTGGCTCTCATTGCATCTTGAACAAGTCCAGAGTCTATTACTATCTGTTCATTATTTGTTGCATTTGTAGCTACAGCTTTAAATGGAATCTCAAGATCTTTGAAATCTAGAGGTTTTGATTCTTTAATTAATGTCTTTGAAAAGAATTCCTGTATCTCTTGATCTCCAATCAAACCTGGAACATCACCAATACCATTCTTATTGAACCCCACTGTAAAGTTGGATTCAATATTTCTTTCAAAGACATATGGAGTATCGGGATAAGATGAAGTTGTTGAGGTGTACAGCATTGATGCTAAATCATTTGAACGTAACAGATAAAGTAGTTCATCAGCACTGTAACCTGCAGCTATATAACCGCCTACTAATGCGCCTATACTTGTTCCACAGATAAAATCAATAGGAATTCCAAGTTCTTGGATTTCCTGAATAGCGGCGACTTGAGCAAATCCTTTTGCCCCTCCACCAGATAGAACAAGAGCAACCTTGGGATAGGCTGCAAAAATTGAAGTTATCGATAGAATCGACACTACAAGCATAGTAGTCAGTTTTTTTTTCATATTTACCCTAAAAGGCAGCCTACTATTTTTTGATTTCCATTGTAGAATGAGTTAAAGTCCATCTCTTTCTTACCTGTCAATTGAAGTGTTTTCACAATTATAAGTTCATCACCACAGGCAATGAGCAATCCTTGTTTCTTTCTTTTCTCAATCACAGTACCCGGTTTTATGTTCTCATCCCTTTTCTCATGGGTCAAAGGTGCAACTCCGGTAATAAACAGAACTTTACCATCATAAATGGTAGTTGCCTTAGGCCATGGATAATAGGCCCTTATTTTGCAATGAATACTTTCAGCACTTTGATTAAAATCTAAAAGTGATTCATCTTTACTTAGCATCTCAGTATAGCTCACTTCCCCTTCTTGAGGATGAGATATAAGAGAGCCTTCATTCAACTTTCTAAATGTATCTAATGCAAGTGGTGCTGCTATTTGAGCTATTCTTTCTGTCAGACTTTCAGTTGTTTCATTTCCATCTAGATCAACATCAACTGTTGAACAGACATCACCTTCATCAACACCTTTACTTAACTTTTGAATAGTAATAGCAGTAGAAGATAGACCATTTAGTATTGCATACTGAATTGGTGAGCTACCTCTAAATTGCGGAAGCCTTGATGGATGAATATTATAGCAACCTTTTTCAAACATTGATAAAAAGCGAGGACCAAATATCTTACCATAGGCAAAACAAACCAAAACATCACAGTTATAAGATGCAACTTCTTTCAGTACGTCACCTCTAAGTCTCTCTGGCTGAAGATATGGAAGACCTAGGTCAGCTGCTTCCCTCTTTACAGGAGAAGCTACTAACTTTTTAGATCTACCTTGTGGTGCATCAGGATTAGTCAGCACAAGTCCAATTTCAAATTCTTCATTTAGAGCTTTAAGTGTAGGTACAGCTATTTCAGGTGTTCCTGCAAATAATATTCTCACTTAATAGAACCTTTCTTCAAATGATTTTTCTTTGTATAAGCTTTAATCATTTTTTCTCTTTCTTTTTCATCCAAACGGTCTAAAAATACAACACCATTCAAATGATCATTTTCATGCTGAATAGCTCTAGCTAGAAGAGCATCTGCTTTTAATTTGAAAGTCTTACCATTCATGTCCTGTGCTTGCACAGTTACTTGAGCTGGTCTTTCTATATCGTGGTAAACACCAGGAATAGATAAGCAGCCTTCTTCTAAGGCAACATTTTCCATTGAGGTTTCAACTATTTCTGGGTTAATAAATTCTCTTCGTACGCCATCATGATCATCCACTACGAACAATCTCATATCTATACCTACTTGAGGGGCCGCAAGGCCTACGCCATCTGCTTCATCCATTGTTTCAAACATTGCATCTACAAGCAATTTTAAAGAAGAATCAAATGTTACTACTTTTTTACATTTTACTGTGAGAATTTCTTCTCCAATTGTATATATATCTAACATATGCCCATGTTATCTTTTAACTTTTAAATGGTCAATATTTAGAGTTGATGAGATGTCATTTTTTGTAAGTTAAACTGTCATATGTCCATTTCAAATTAGACATAATTTATATTTTCCTTAAAAAGAATCAATTATATTCTTCATGGAGGCTACTTTATTTATAAAATGATAAATATCTTAACTCCATTACATGCATCTAAGAAATATTTATTGATAGAAAACAATATGTTTGAAAATCCTATTTATAAAAGCATATCATCAAGAGGCCAATTTTTAAAAAAACTTCTACTTAATTAAATAACTATCTTCTATT
>JBFHKM010000162.1:0-5760 GCA_041595335.1 Sphaerochaetaceae bacterium | reverse complement strand
TATTTCTTTCATCGCATATACCCATAGGATTTACCAATATTACAAGCAACCATGGACTTTGTCATATTTTGCAAACTTATCCGTAATATTGGCCTTATATCCTATTTCTGTTCGTTGGGCCACGATTTTGCCTCGGACTTCCTTCACACAACCACTCGCGAGTATTGCACTTGTCTCTAGCTAATAATACTTGTTGCCTAGCTTATAGCGAACTTTCATCGCCTAGAAATAAAACATGCAGAGCAAACAAAAAATAGACAGATGATATATTTCATCTGCCCTAAAAATAAAAATTATGATTTTTTATTTTTTCTCTTTTGCATCTACATCTTCAATTTCTTCTTCTTTAGGCTTGAACATAATAGATCTCAACTTACCATCAAGATACTCCACAACATCAGGATTGTTTGTTAAGAATTGAGTTGCATTGTCCTTACCCTGGCCAATCTTTTCATCTTTATAAGAATACCAAGATCCACTTTTTTCAATCAAATCATATTTGATGGAGGCATCTAAAATGGAGCCAATATAGCTTATACCCTTACCAAACATAAGATCCATCTCAACTTTCTTGAATGGAGGTGCCACTTTGTTTTTAACAACCTTGACTCTCACACGGTTACCAACAATGTTATCAGTACCTTTGCTCAAAGTTTCAATCTTTCTGACCTCAAGTCTTACAGATGAATAGAACTTAAGTGCATTACCACCAGTTGTGGTCTCAGGATTTCCGAACATAACACCTATCTTCATTCTTATTTGGTTGATGAAGACAATCAATGTGTTTGATTTAGAAAGAATTCCTGTAAGCTTTCTTAATGCCTGACTCATCAATCTAGCCTGAAGGCCCATATGAGAGTCTCCCATATCACCATCAATTTCTGCTTGAGGAGTCAGTGCTGCAACAGAATCAACTACAATTATATCCATTGCACCAGAACGAACCAATCTCTCTACAATCTCAAGAGCTTGCTCACCATTATCCGGTTGAGCTATCCACAGCTCATCAGTTTTGACGCCAAGAGCTGCTGCATAACTTGGATCGAGTGCATGTTCTGCATCAATAAATGCTGCAATTCCACCTTTCTTTTGTGATTCTGCTATAGCATGAAGAGCTAAAGTTGTCTTACCACTTGATTCAGGGCCATAAATTTCAACAATTCTTCCCTTAGGATAGCCTCCTATTCCAAGAGCTTCATCCAACAAAAGAGATCCAGAAGATATACTTTCTATATCAAATTGAGCTTTCTTATCACCAAGCTTCATCAAAGAGCCCTTACCAAATTGCTTATCTAATTGACTTCTTGTTGCCTCTAGAGCATCACGTTTTTGCTTGCTATCTGTTGGATTCCCTAGAACGGCTGTAACATTACTACTTCGTGCCATGTATATCTCCTAATAATCATATTGTCTAATAACATCTATCAAAAATATTTACAATTGCATTAAAATCTATGAGTTATTTGCAATTTTTAGCATACTTTTTACAAATTCTTCTCTATCTTCAGCTTTGAAGAATGCAGAACCTGTGACGCATACATCACAACCAGCTTCTCTAGCTTTTTCAATGGTGCTCAAGTTTATTCCACCATCTAGATTTATTTTATACTTGTAACCATTTTGTTCTTTTAATTCTTTCAGAAGTTTGATTTTATCTAATGTAAGATCAATGAAAGACTGTCCACCAAATCCAGGATTAACTGTCATAACAAGGACTTGATCTACCATAGGTAGAACTGGTCTTATCATCTCAACACTTGTTGCAGGATTTATTGATACACCACAATCTTTGTTTTTGTTTTTTATCATCTGAAGTGCACGATGAAGGTGATTTGTAGCTTCACTATGAATTGTTATGCTATCACATCCTGCATCACTGAATGCATCAATGAACTGCTCTGGATTGTTGATCATCAGGTGAGCATCAAAATATAAATCACTATGAGGTCTTAAATCATTTACAAATTTTGGACCAAAGGTAATATTTGGTACAAAGTTTCCATCCATCACATCTATGTGCAACCATTCTAGGCCACAATTTTCCACAGTCTTAACTTCTTCTACAATATTTGAAAAATCAGCAGAAAGAATACTGGGTGCAATTATTAAATTTTTCATAAAACTAGAATATCAGATGATATGATAAATGGCAAATGATTTATATAGATTTTTTTGGTAAAGAACACCGATTTTTACTCTAAAACAATGAAATTTAGGATCAATATTTATCATCTCTGAGACTTCTCTGCAATATAGTTACAGAGCCCCAATAAAGAATTATTTGCTGACAAAGTTAAATCATATCTAATTATTTCCATATCATTATAATACGTCAGTTATATGAAAATATAATAATACTTATATCGTTATTACCTAACTTTGTTGCCTTTCTGTGCTCTCTCTGACTATCAACTGTGGTGTGAGTTGAATTTTAGAGACTGAGACCTCCTCACTCTCTTCAATCTTCTCTTTCAACTTTTTCATACCAAGTTTGCCCATATCATGCAGAGGAATCTCAAATGTGGTTATTGTTGGATTGTAAAATGAAGAAAAATCACGATTATCAAAGCCAATGACCTCAACCTGCTGAGGAACCTGTATGTTCAATTTTCTAAGTGCATTCAAACAGCCTGCTGCAATATAATCATTCTCACAGAATATACCATCAATATCTCTATCATTTTCCATGAGTTGTAAAGTTGAATTGAAGCCATTCTCACTGTCATACTCGCCATATATTTCATGTCTTTCATCTATCTCTATACCATGAGAGTTGAATTTTGATTTGAACCCTTCCAATCTATCAATTACAGAATATCTGTGAGAGGGGCCGCATATGATTGCAGGATCTTTGACTCCATTTTCAATGAAGTGCTCTGCTGCCATCTCACCTCCTGCTACATTATCTATAACAATTGACTCAAAGCCTCTGATTGTCATGTTCAAACAGACAGTTGGTGTTGATGCATCTATGTTCTTCAATAAAGATTTATGACTTGGAATGTGATAACATAGAATGATACCATCTACGTTATGAGCTTTCAATGAATTGTAGGCCCTTATTAAATCGCCATCAAATTCAACAGCGGATACAAACAGGAGTGAATATTGATTGTTTCCAAGTGCAGATTCTATTCCTTTCACAAGTCGAGATGTGAAGAGCTCTGTTATATCAACAGCAAGACATCCAATTATACCAGATGTACCAGATTTAAGCTTTGAGGCATTCCAAGATGGCACATAATTCAACTCCTCAATTGCCGACAGAACTTTCTTCCTCGTTGATGCCTTGACGGGTCGCTTACCATTTAAAGTATGAGTGACAGTTGCAGTTGAAACACCTGCATATCTTGCAACATCCTTAATTGTAACTATCTCACTCATATATATCATCCTTTTAATCTATAAATCAATTGTAATTGTATCACTCTCGTCAAGAGAATCTGGGTCAAAGTTCTTGATGACAATACCATTATTATCAATCAAAGAAAATACTCTATTTTTGCCTTTTATGCCATCTCTATCTTTAGATATAATAACTCTTTTATCATCAACTGTAAAACTATAAAGGTTGTATTTGTTCTCACAGAGTTTTGTTTTTCCATCATCTTCAAAATATTTTGATGTTTTTTCATCTTCTCCATGAGTTCTGAACAAATGAAGTTCAACTTTTTCATAAATTGCTGTTTTGAGTTTTTTGACCTCACTCACCATAGGAACAACTGAGCCCTCTCTGACAAAGTAGTTGAATTTACCCAATTCGGCATCAATATTTAAAGTTGTACCACCTTCATGATATGAATTATCAATTCCATAATACCAGTTGCACCCCTTAGGAAGATATACTGACCTCTTTTTGACACCTTCATCTACAACAAGAGCCTTCAGTATATTATCACCAAACATACTGTCTGTTTCTGAACCACTGAGATTCTCATCATCTAGAAATTCTAGATACAGAGCTCTATCCATCTGCTTTGCATTTACAACTGCATCATATGCAGCTGTATAGATATATGGCATGAATCTGTAATGCTCGTTAACCAGATTACGGATTGCAGGAAGTTGATCTTTATAGGTCCAAGCTTCTGTTGGATTTCCATCAGCTCTCCAAGAATGTATTACAAATCTTGGTTGAAGTACAGCACTCTCACAGCTTCTTACAAGAAGCTCCTCGGTTGGAACTTTTCCATAAAAACCACCTAAATCATGACCATAGAAAGGAATTCCAGATAGACCAAATCCAATGCTCTGATATTGATTGAATTTCAATGTCTTCCAATCACTGCAGTTATCACCACTCCAGGTTCTAGCATACCTTTGGATACCACTGGCACCAGATCTTGACATTATCCAAGCTCTTGTGCTCTCACCATCATCTTTATTTCTCTCTTCAAATGCTTCATAGGATGCACGACACATCATAATTGGAAGTACAGATTTAATTTTGTACATATCACATTCAATATCTTCTATTTCAAATTCATTGTTATCGTTCCAAATACCATCACAGCTGTTGTCCAAGAACTGCTCTTTGAGCTGTTCTTTCCACCATTTGAATGCCTCTTCATTTGCAAAATTTATGAAGGAAGCCTCACCACCCCAATAAAATTCAGTGTAAGGTCTGTGGTTTTTATCTTCTATAAAATAGCCCTTTCGACTGAGCTCTTCATACCATGGATGTGTTGTCAATATTCCAGGCTTTATGTTCATAGCAAGTCTGTATCCACGTTCTCTTAAATCACTCACAAATTTTTTTGGATCAGAGAACTTCTTCTTGTTCCATATGAAAGCATATCGCTTGCCATCTGGCTGCTTCAGATATCCAGACGATAGATACATTCCCTCACATGGAATGTTGTTTTCTTCGGTCTGTTTGAAGTATTTCTCTATGCGCTCTTTGGCATCATCTTCCTCAACGTAATTCATGCTGGAGCCCAAAAAACCAAAGCTGAATAGAGGTGGAAATGCAGGTCTACCGGTGACATTCAAATAATTTTTCACAACGTCAGAGTATTCATCACCTGCAAAAAAATAGTAGGAGAATGGTCCACCAAAGGTTGATATGTTGTAGTAAAGAGGACTCTCAACTCCAAAATTCATTGAATCAACTGCTGGGCAGTCAAGCAAAATACCACAAAGGCTTCCAACTGATTTGTTCAATTTAATGAAGAAAGGAATGGACTTGTAAAGTGGATCATGAATTTCTGCATCATATCCCATGGAATCTTTATTGAAGAATTTCAGTTCTCTATGAGCCTTGTTCAGAAGTCCACCTTTATCTCCCATACCATAGAATTCATCATCCTCTTCAAGTTTGAAATTGAATTTTCCAATAGCTGTGCTATTGCCTTCATTCAAAACTCTCAGTTGATAGGAAGGAACCACTGTATCATCATCACCAATTGCACCTCCATGAAGCAATACATTATTCTTATAGATAGAGATCATGGCAGTTTTCTTATCAACTTGAATCACCAGATTGTTGCATTTTATTTCATAAGAATCGCTCATGTCCTTGAGTTGTGTATCTATAGCTTCATCTTCAGTGCTGTACTCAGTTATGATGCTACTTGCTTTTTTTGATAATTCATCAACTTCACTGTCAATGAAGCTGTATTCAACATGTACTGTCTCACTTTTCAAGATATGAATGATCAATTCACCACTTGCACACCTGAATGTATATTTATTGTTGTTTATCTCATAGTCTTCTATGTTTTTTAAATATCTTTTCACTTTATCCAACTTTTTATTAAT
>JBFHKM010000161.1:0-5905 GCA_041595335.1 Sphaerochaetaceae bacterium | reverse complement strand
CATCCTTGTATCTTTAAAATCTTTACAGCTATTTAATAATTCCAAACTGAATTCTTTCAAGTTGATAAAATCGTATTCTAAAAAAGCTTTCAATATTTTATCATAATTGCTGAATATTACATCAACATCTTGGGCATCAGTTAAGAAATCTGTAATAATCGAACTGTAGTCACCCAAATTAATTCTTCCATACATATTTGATAAAACAGGAGAGCCAAAATGCAAAAATGATGCTAAAACAGCATACCTTGTTTGTCTATATGTTGAACCTCTCTTTTGAGAGACAGACACAAAGAAATTCTCAAAAAATAGTCCCTCCTTGTCTAAGTTTTTCTTTGCAATCAAATAGTCAACTTCCTCATCAATATGTGCAGCTTTTAGTGATAATTCATTGATAATAGGCAATAAGGAGCTATCATCAGATATTATAGATAAGCTTTTTGAAGCAACTGAACGAACACTGCTCCAATGTGAATGCAGCAGTTTTTTTAAAGATTCTATAGCAATTTCATTGTTCTTATACGATCCTAAAGCTACAATTGCCTCTATTTGTGTACTTTCATCATTATTTTCTGCCAATTTAATTAAAGATGGCAACAATGCTTTTCTTGGACGTATTGCTAAAGATCTCACAATTTCTTTTTTATCAATTGAAAAAGGTGTGGCAAGAATTGTTTTCAATTCAGATGTTGCTAGGGTATTGGTATTTGTTCCTAGAGAAAATAGTAGCAATCTCCTTTTATAAGGATCAAAGGTACGGTCCAATCTTTCAATTTTAGAAATTGCCTGAATTCCATGTCTACTCAATAGAATTTTGGCTGTTTGAGAACTTGTATAAGCACCAACTTCTTTTAATCTAGCAGCATAGAAGATAAATATAAAATTAAGTATCACCAAAAATATAAACATCAATGAGTAATTATTGAAGAACTTAGTAGCTGGAATGAATTGCAGTATCTCAATATCTGCTAAATAACCATTAACAATACCTGTTAGAAAAGCTAAAATTGCTATTGCAAAGTTATTCATTGAGTTGAAAGAAATTGCATCTTTATCAGGGATTATTGCAGAAATTAATCTAAATACTGAAAAATATGAAATAAGTAAAAAGAAATTTGAGAAAACTCCCAATAAGAAGAAATAGGTCATGCTTAAGGTTATAGGTGATATGGCCCATGCAATTAGAAACATTAAAAACATGATGCTACTTATCAAACATATTGGTTTGGATCCCAATCTATCAGATAATTGTTTATTAACAAGTCCTGCCAATAAAGATGAAACGCCACAAGCTGCTGTATAAAATAAAATACTGCTGTTATTTAAACCAACATATATTTTTAAAAAAGGCACAACCATTCCAAAGCCAACTACCAAAGCACTGCTTAACCATCTTAAAATCAATCTCCTTCGTCTAATTTCATTTTTCATTGATTGTTTAAAAATGATAAATAAACCTTGTCCTTTTCTATAAGTTATAGTTCTTCGACAGGGGATTTTTGCTATTTCTTTTGCAGAAAAAGTATTTAAAATGGCTCCAATAACTTGAAGTATCACTATTGCCATGATACCAGGTAACTTTACTATATCTAAATAAACAGCTGCCAAACAACAAATGATTATAGCAGAAGATTGATATGCGATATTGATGTTGCCAACGACTCTGCCTAAGTTACTGGAGGTGCTCAAACTTTTTACTGTAAAATCATTTAAGGCAATTCCAATAACGCGAAATATTGAAAATAATGTGTATATAATCAATAAAAAAATAATGGCATATTGTCTATCAAGAAAAATCAAACCAATATAAAAAAATGATACCAGTCCTCTAAAAAGCCAGGCAATTGATTGAACTTTAATTATGTTTTTTTTATTAAACATTTTGGGAACAAGGGGTAAAACTGCTCCAGCTATGTATAAAACAGAAGATATATATCCCAATGCAAAGCTTCCAGCATTAAAATATACAGCAATGAGGTATACAAAAGTACCTCCCAATAAGTTATATGAAATTCCATTAAACATTTCCTCTCTGAGCATATGTTTGAGTCCAATTCGTTTTTCAGATTCTGTTAAATATAATGTGCGTGCCATGGTTTGATAAATTTTCTCCTAGAAATTGTAGAGATGTTAGAATGAGTGAGGTATGAGCGCATAAATAAAATATTATTGATAATGATCAATTAAGTTATAAAGCGAGTTTATAGCATACTCAGAAGTAGATTGTTGTGGTTTCGATAATTGTTATAATTCAATTGTTCTTAATACAAAGTTACATTGAATTTTTTTCTTTTACTACCTCTACAGATGAAAGATAATGGAAAATTATTATTTTATCTGCAATAAATTAACAATCAACCGAGTGATTATGATACTATCTGAATTTTTTATATGTTTTGAATTTTTTTAATTATTATTTTATTATTTACGAGATGCTCTCACTTAGATTTAAAGTGGTCGTGATTTCAAATTTCATCAATACCTTTTGATAAATTCAATATCCTTGAAATAGTAGGAGATCATTCTATCAAAATAGTCAAAAAAGATTAAAACCTATATTTTTCATATAGCAAAAAACAAACTACTTCATCTATCAAAAGAAATCAAGGAGGTAGATATATATACAGATGAAAAAAATAGATGACCTATCTGCACAGAGTGTGATTTCTTATGATGAACGGGTTGGGAGTGGGTATAAAGATTGCATATTTTTCATCTAGTGATTTCATTGTTAAAGACAATTGCCTTAATTATCGATGGTTGAGCTACGCTTTGATGGAAGTAGAGACTTCTTTGATTGCAGCAGCTTTTAAATGTAGGGTCCTTTCTGTAACAATATGTGATTATAGATTTCTTGCTTCTTCTCTGTATGTTTTAACTTTGCAGTCAATGCTGCAATCTTGATGACTCCATTCTTTGTGGAGGAACAAAAAAATCTTTGCTTCTAAAATTGATTTATTGATTTTATCTGCATCATCATTTGCAATTATATGTCTTCAATATTGAAAATATATTCATAGATTTTTCTGATTATTTTTACAAAAGTATCAAAATCTGATGTCTATGTAGCTCTTCTTGCGAACAATATATCTGTTATTAACAAGAAATTAGAATTTGAAGAGATGTTAAGTTGACCTATTTAAATAAATTGCAATATCATTTTTATTATAAAGAGGGCGCTAATGGCAGATCAACAAGTAGTAAAAAAGGTACTTATTATTGAAGACGATATTGAAATTTCAGATGTTGTTGCAGTGAATTTAGAAAGCAATGGCATAAAAACAGAACAGGTTCATGACGGCCTATTGGGCTTGAGCCGTTCAAAATCTGGAGAGTTTGACCTCATCATTCTTGATATAATGCTTCCTGGTCTTGATGGTATCAGCATCTGCAGAAATCTTCGAGAAGAAAATTATAACACTCCAATTCTTATGCTGACGGCAAAAATCGATGAGATTGATTTGGTTCTGAGTCTAGAGCTTGGTGCTGATGACTACATGAGAAAACCCTTTAGCATGAGAGAACTACTGGCAAGAGTTGGGGCTCTGATACGCCGATCAGAAAAAACTGTCAGCAAGATTGAAGATGAGCCTGAAGAGAAATTGCAGTTTGGAGAGCTTGTTGTAGATTATGCAAAGCATCAGGTAACTGTCAGAGATAAGATACTCAATCTTACTGTGAAGGAATTTGAACTTCTTGATCTATTTGCCAGAAATCCAGGTAGAGTATTCAGTCGTGCAGATCTTTTGAATACAATCTGGGGATATAATTTTGAAGGATATGAACATACTGTAAACACTCATATAAATAGGTTAAGAAACAAACTTGAAATAGATCCATCGAAGCCAAAATATCTTCTGACTGTTTGGGGGATGGGATATAAATTCTCTGAGAAGGAGGCCCTCACATGATATTCCGTTCATTCTATGCAAGGCTATCAATGCTATTTCTTATTCTAGTTTTCATACTTGGGGGCACGAGCCTATTTATTGCATTCAATGCGTCCACTCATCTCTTTGATGAGGTGCATCAGTTATTGAACAGAGAGTATGCAGCTAACATTTCCGTCGAATTATCAGATATAACATCAGAGGATCCAACAGAAGAAGAAATCAAAGAAGCCATTCATTATATGATGGTTTTAAATCCAAATGTTGAAATTTATCTTGTAGATTCTGATGGGATTATACTCAGCTATTTTACTGGTGAAGGTAAGACTATCAAAAGAGATCATATAGATACTGAACCACTTGAAATATTTCAAGCAAGCAATGGATATACCACCATACTAGGAGATGATCCTCGAACCGACGATGAGAAGAAACCGTTTTCTGCTGCTGCCATGCAAATCAACAGCAACCCTGGATGGGTCTATGTAATACTGAGAGGCCAGGGATTTGATTCTTCTCTTGCTATGGTTAGAGCAAACTATTATCTGAGATCAGGATTAACAACATTTTTGATAGCTATACTTTTCACGCTTGTTGCAGGTCTGTTTTTATTCTTCATCCTTACTGATCGATTGAGAAAACTCAGTGAGGATGTGCAGATTTTCAAAGAAGGTAATTATGATCACCGTGTGGAGATCAAAGGAAATGATGAACTTGCACAATTGGGCAGTACCTTCAATGAAATGGCAGAATCTATAGAAGAGGGCATGCAAAAACTGAAAGAAGCTGACAGTCAGAGAAGTCAGCTCATCGCAAATATATCACATGATCTTAGAAGTCCTTTGACTTCGATAAGAGGTCATCTTGAGACATTGCTTCTTGAAGAGAACAATATTTCAGAGGCAGAAAAGCGTGAATATGTAGAAATAACTTTACGTAATGTTGCAGGATTTCAACGCCTGGTTGAAGAACTGCTTGATTTGGCACGATTCGAATCAGGCCAGATTGTGCCAGAAAAGCTTCAATTCTCTCTAGCAGAACTTATACAGGATGTTGTTTTAAAGATGCGTGGACAATCAGATTCAAATGATATAGTCATCGAATATAATCCAGACCCAAATCTTCCTTTTTATAATGGAGATATAGGTTTGATTGAACGTGCTCTTACAAATATCATTGGAAATGCAATAGAACATACTCCTAAAAAAGGTACTATTGATGTTGATTTATCATTTGATGATGGAATGTATCACATATCTGTTTTAGATAGTGGTGCAGGAATTCCTTTGGATAATCTACCTCATATCTTCGAGCGATTTTATCGTGTTGACAAGAGCAGAAATAGAAAAACTAAGAGCACTGGCCTTGGTCTTGCAATTGCAAAAGAGGTAGTTGAGCTACATGGTGGCTTCATAGAAGCCAGAAATTCTGATGAAGGTGGTGCAATATTCACCATCACTCTTCCTATGATAAGTTAATCTTTCTTTTATCTTCTGTGACACTTTTGTGATAATTGTATCTTACCTTTAGTGTAGGAGGTAACGAAATGAAAACGTTAACCATATCAATTATTATACTATTAGCAATGAGTGCCCCTGTTTTTGCAGGCGGCAATAAAGAAACAACACCTGAACCTGAAAATACAATGATGATGGTACAGGATCAACAACCTCAAGATACAGCTGCAGAAGCTTTGATTGCTTATCAAAATTTTGACCAGGCAAAAATGATCGCTGCAGAAGCTCCTACTGTACTTTTCTTTCATGCCAGCTGGTGTCCTACCTGCAGAAGTGCACGTGAAGAATTCAACAAAAGACAGAGTGAATTTAAGAATATAAATCTTATATTGGTCGATTATGATAATTCAACTGACCTCAAGAAAATGTATGGAGTTACATATCAGCACACATTTGTACAGATAGATGAAAACGGCGATGCCTTAGCTAAATGGAATGGCGGAGACGTTGAGAAGCTTCTTTCAAATGTAATAATGGAGGATGAGTCATGATGATACT
>JBFHKM010000160.1:0-6044 GCA_041595335.1 Sphaerochaetaceae bacterium | reverse complement strand
TCTTTATTCCATAGATTTCTAGGATTCATAAAGTGATCTTTAACTATATCTGTATATACCCATTGGTTCATAAAACTATTGCTCATCTTGTGCTCATCTCCCTGATTCTTTTAATAATTGGTGGTAATTTTTCTAGTACATAATCTACGTCTTCCATAGTATTGAATTTGCCCATACTGAATCTTATTGAACCATGTGCCAATTCTACATCCAATCCTCCAGCAAGCAATACATATGAAGGTTCCAAACTGCCTGTTGCACAAGCAGATCCAGTAGATACTGCAATACCTTCCATATCTAAATACAATAAAATAGATTCACCTTCTGCACTTGGGAAAGAGCAGTTAAGTGTACCAGGAAGACAGTGCTCCTGATTTCCATTTATAACAACGTTAGGAATTCTTTCTAGAATACCTTTTCTTAAAGCTTCTCTCATCTCCCAAAGATCTTTACTTTCTTTTGGTAAATCTCTCTGAGCAATTTCACAAGCCTCTCCAAGTCCGATAATTGAAATATTATCATATGTTCCAGGACGGTAACCTTTTTCTTGTTCTCCGCCGTGAAGTAGACTTATCATAGGAGCGCCTTTAGCTTTTCCTAAAACACCTATTCCTTTAGGACCATAGAACTTATGTGCTGAAAGACTTAGGTAATCTATACCCATCTCTTTCATGTTTATATTGATCTTACCAATAGCCTGTGTTGCATCTGTATGGAACAGTGCTCCATTTTCATGTGCAATCTTAGCTACTTCTTCAATAGGTTGTATTGTGCCTGTTTCGTTGTTCGCAGCCATCACGCTGACCAAAACAACATCATCACTTATTTTTGATTTGAGGTCATCTAATTTAAGTAAACCTGTTTCATCTACTTCAATTATATCAATTTTATAACCTTTTTTCTTCAAATATTTCACTGTCTCACGAGTTGCAGGGTGTTCAATAGCAGTTGTAAGAATACGAGTCTTGTTCTTCTTTTTCTTATCGATCAAATCTCTTGCAATATTGAATACTGTGTTGTTTGATTCTGTTGCACCACTGGTGAATATAATTTCATCACTGTCGCAGCCAATTAAAGAACTTACTTGCTTTCTTGCTTTATCAACAGCCATAGCCGATGCTCGTCCAAAAGCGTGCATGCTTGAGGCATTTCCGTACAAATCCTGTGATTTGCTCATAGCTTTCCAAACCTCAGGTGAAATCTGGGTCGTAGCGTTATTATCTAGATAAACGAATTTGGTATCCATTTTTAATCCTCTTATAATCTAATAGATATAAAACTTGGCACTAAACGTCAAGTTTAATGTAATTATTCACAAAAATATCTTATAAGTTCAGAATCTGGATCGTCGGAGGAGTTGGGCCTCTTGCTGTGAATCAGCCGAAGCATTCTCACGCTAGAAAAGCGTATATGAAGTAATCTTGCCCACTCTACATAACCACATGTTGGTGGTAAGTAATCTGCAAACATAGCTTTGAAAGGTGTAACTTTCTTACATCTCACGCTATCTACAAATCGGTGGGAATATATTTTACAAGTTTTGGATTCAACATCATAATGCTCGCAGTAACTATCAAGATCTACAACTAAAGTTTTATCAACAATAATCTTTTCATGACAGCATAGACCACATTTTTTACAATGTCCTTCCCATTTACTGAATAAATCTCTATTCATCGTCGCCTCCCACAAGATTTTTCAAATCTTGATGTAAAGGTGAGATTGATGTCAGAGCATCAATAACAGTGACAGCTATCATGTTCTGTTGAATAGCTTCAAAATCTGTTAGAACTTCTGAGAATTCTTTATTTACAACTGGTTTGTTATTTGGATTTAGAGCCAATCTTACATCAATGGCTTTTCCAATGTTATTTTTCAAATAGTCTAAATCGCCACCATCAAAGACAACATTATCATTGTAGTCTATGAAGCTGACTCCACAAGGAACCCATTTACCATTAGATTCAGTTGGAACATTGATGTTTACCAATGAGTTTATGGAACATAACTCTTTGAATTCTTCTAAATGCTGTGAAAGGAAATGAGCTGCATCTTCATATGCAAAGATACCTGTTTTATAATCCATATCTTTAGGACTGCATGAAACAGCCATTGCTTTGAAGCCCAGAAGAACAGCCTGTCTAGCTGCACCAAGGGTTCCTGAATATAGAATGTCTGTAGAGACATTTGCTCCCTGATTGATACCACTTATGACTAAATCAATATCATCGTGTGTGAACAATCCTGAACGCGCTCCATAAAGAATGCAGTCTGCAGGTGTTCCTGATAAATGGTAATGATTTAAAGAATAGTTTGTTATTGTCACGCTATCGCGTAGAGTTATGCTATGAGAGGTAGAACTTTGTTGAGTTGAAGGCGCAATGACATAGACTTCATGTCCATAGGAACATAAAATCTTTTCAAGTATTTGTAAGCCTTCGCTATTAAAACCATCATCGTTGGTTAATAATATTCTCATCTATTACTTAGAATACAGTATTTTAGCTCCATCCTCAGGAATGAATCTCTTCCAGGTGGGGTTGAAACCAAATATGTGCCCGTAATCCTCCATACGTTCTATATATTGTGGAAGGGCTTCGTCGGAAATCATAACAAGGACGGAACCACTGTTCCCGTCGAATACCAATTTGGCACCCTTGCATCCTTCAATCTCTCCGGCTCTCTTTGTAAGCCAATCTACTTCAGGACAAGTAACTTCGAGTTTATCTCTCAAATCTACCTGTGCTCTGTTCATTAACCTACCATACAATACAGGCTCATTTTGTTCAAGTTGATTTAAAGCCTCCAAAGTGATTTTTGTCTCACGAAGTACATAACTGCATACTTGGCGATACTTTTCTTCCAATGGAGTAATCCTAGATGTTATATCAGTTTCTGGAATATCCCTCATGGGGATGTCTTTATAATTTGCATATAGTTTCTTCAATGCTTCTATTGCAAAAGCATGTGCTCGTAAATTCTCATCAATCATAGCTTGAGATGGGACCTTGCTATCAAAAATGATAGCTTTATATTTTGAGCTATCACTGCTAAAAGGGAATTTAACGTATCTGCATGTTGAGTGCTGATGATCAAAGAAAACAAGTTCTTCTTTCTTACCGTTCAAAACAGTCAGAAGATCTCCAACTCTGCATGTCTCACCGTTGAAAGTGGTATTTGCAAGATGAACAATTCTTACCAAAGCCTGTTGATTGAACTTGAAACCATACAGTTGATTTATTGCCATTGCAGTTGCGGTTGCCAAACTTGTACTCAAAGATATGTTATCAGCTTGAAGTCCATCACCCTCTAAGGTGATATCCATCCCTGAAACTCGATAACCTTCTTTTATAACTACAGCAATCACGCCTTTTATGTAATTTGCCCAGCGGTCTTCTTTTCGAAAACGAAGTGCATTCAGAGCAAAACGCTTCTTATCAATACCGTTGGTTTTATACACTTTTATTATATTATCTTTTCTTTTAGAGATAGCAATTGTAACAGATAGGTTACCACAAGAAAGAAGAGAATATCCCAAACAGGCTTCTGCGAATGCACCAAAAAGCGTACAAACAATAGGAGCCTGGACAATCACTGCCGGTTCCGCGTTTTCACAAAGTGCTTTATGTTTAGATACAATTGTTTTCATAACTTACCTTTTCTTCCATATTAATCCAAGAAATCAGATAAAGCAACAAAAAAATAATTCCAGCAAGGCGGAGCACATGTCTTTTTATGCCATTTTGGGTACCTTACGACTAATTTACCAACCAAAAACTACCTTAAATGAGACCATCTCATACCAATATTATAAGTATAATAACCATCAGTAAAATCTATTCAGAAATATACTCATAACCTTCAAAACCACAGAAGAGCGATTTCTTTCAGCCTAGAAAAATTCAGGATTATTGAGATATTGAATGAGGTGATATGCAATATGCTAGTTTCAGCCCAAACTTTATCAATTTAATTTATGAGTTATTTTTAATATAAAATGATGTCTAATAAAGATATAGAGTTGCATAAACCAATCTTGATTCAATTAATCCAAAGTAAATCTTCATCAATCATTGAGCCCAGCTCAAACATTGATCTCTGAAGTTGTGGCCAGTTAGATAAATTTCATCATAGGATTATGATTTGAATGACGTTTTTAAATATAGGAAAATAGAAATTATGTGATGAATGATTGCAGAATACTTACATCAATGAAACCTTGAATGCAGATTTAAGTTATAAGTTAACAAACAAATTATAACATGCAACTATAATATTTGCATTTCATTCTAAGATGTCATGTTTTTCAGCTGTTTCTGCAACAAAAGAGGGAAATAAAAGAATCAAAAGGGCAAAAAAAATCCTGTCAACTATAAATATAGTCGACAGAAATGGTGAATTACTAAAATTAACCTTTGATACCGTATCTCTTATTGAATCTCTCAACACGACCAGTTGTATCGTTAAGTTTTTGAGTTCCTGTGAAGAATGGGTGACAAGCTGAACAAATGTCTACTTCGACATTGTTGCTAGTTGTTTTAGTTTTGATAACATTACCACATGAGCAATGTATTTCTTTTAATTCATATTTTGGGTGAATTCCGTCTTTCATGGTTTGCCTCCAGACAATATATTAAATCTACTGCTACGTATGATACTTCACAGTAAACAAGTTTCAATAGTCATTTCCCTGATTACATATTAACGTTTGTGTTAATACTTTTTAAGAACGTCTCATTATTCTTAGATTTGGACATTTTGTCAATAAGGAAAGGGGTCTGATCTACATCATCCATATTACTTATTGCATTTCTTATGATCCATACCTTTCCAACTTCGTCTTGAGACAGCAATAAGTCCTCACGACGTGTTCCAGATTTCTTAATATTTATGGATGGGAATATTCTTCTATCAGATAATCTTCTATCAAGAACGATTTCATTATTACCGGTACCTTTGAATTCTTCGAAGATAACTTCGTCCATTCTTGATCCAGTTTCAACAAGAGCTGTTGATATAATAGTTAAAGAACCACCGCCTTTGATATTTCTTGCGGCACCAAAGAATCTTTTAGGTTTGTGAAGTGCATTGGAATCAACACCACCACTCAAAACCTTACCAGAAGATGGAACAGTTTGGTTGTATGCACGAGCCAAACGTGTTATTGAATCAAGAAGAACCACAACGTCCTTTCCATGTTCAACCATTCTCTTAGCTTTTTCAATTGCCATTTCAGCAACCTGTACGTGACGACTTGCCTGCTCATCAAAAGTTGAAGCTATTACCTCACCTTTTACTTGCTCTCTCATGTCTGTAACTTCTTCAGGTCTCTCATCAACAAGCAATACCATCAATGAGATCTCAGGATTGTTTCTGCTGATTGAATTTGCAATCTTCTGAAGCAATACTGTCTTACCAGTTCTAGGTGGAGCAACTATAAGTGCTCTCTGACCTTTTCCGATAGGACAGAATAAATCGATGATTCTAGTTGAAACATCTTCATCTGCTGTGCTCTCTAAAGTCAGTCTCTCATCTGGGAAGATTGGAATCAAATCATCAAAGTTAGGTCTTTTCTTAGCTTTGATAGGTTCATCACCATCAACCAATAGAACTCTGTGCAGACCGTAGAAACGCTCGCTATCACGAGGAGTCTTTACCTGACCTTCAATTCTATCACCTGTTTTCAAAGCACCATAACGAATGATGTTTGCAGCAACATAGATGTCATCTGGACCTGAGATGTAGCTGTTCAAGCTACTTCTTAAGAAACCATATCCATCAGGAAGCACTTCAAGGATACCCTCAACTATGATTACACCACCTTTTTTAGCATGGTCTTTCAATATTTCGGTAATTATTTCCTGTCTTTTGTAATCGTAGATGTTCTCTGCATCCATTCCTAAGCTCAGACCTCTCTGTCTGATCACTTCGTTGGATACCAAATAATAATCATTCAACATCAAACGTGGAGCATCTGGATTTTCATCAAGATTGATCTCTTCGATCTTCTCCTCACGTCTTTTTTTATTGTTTCTGTTGTTGTT
>JBFHKM010000159.1:0-6046 GCA_041595335.1 Sphaerochaetaceae bacterium | reverse complement strand
CCTCATTTTTTATACAATACTTTGGAAGGAATACGGTCTGAAGCTTTAATTGAAGGAAATACTTCAATAAGTTCTATGTGTGAAGCTTTATCTACATTCTTCAGATATACAATAAATCATGTCCAGAATTTAGTTCCACTTTCTATGGAATTAGATAATACAAATAATTATTTCTTCATTCAGCAATATAGATTTGGAGATAAATTATCTTTGAAACTTTCATTTCTTGATGGTTGTGAACAGGAAGCTCTTAAAATAAAGATACCAAAATTAACACTTCAACCAATTATAGAAAATGCAATTGTACACGGGCTTGAAAGAAAGAGTGGACCAGGAGAGGTCCTGATTACTTTTGAGTTATTAGATTCTCGACTCTTGATAATTGTAAAAGATAATGGTGTAGGTATGAATGAAGAAGAAGTGAATAATCTAAGAACAATGCTAGCAACAAAGGATATCAGTCAAACGGATGATTCAAGTAAAAAGTCAGGCGGAATTGCTTTGGTCAACGTTAATCAGAGAATCAAAATATTGTTTGGAGAGCGTTATGGCTTGGATATCACAAGTTGTTTGGGACTCGGAACAGATATAACAATAAGTCTTCCAATTGAATACATGAGCAAAGAGGATGAAGAATGAAAAAGGAAATCCTCCAATTAGAAAAAGTCTCAGTAACTCACAGTTTGGATGAAGTAAATTTTTCGGTAAAAGAAGGTGAGATTGTTGGAATCATTCCAATTAATAATCTCGGTCTTGATCAATTGAAGCATGTAATCTGCGATGGATATCCCATTCATTATGGTTTTGTTACATTCAACGGAAACAGAGTGAATGATTATATGACATCTAAAGCCAAAAGGAACAACATTCTTCTTATAGGCAGTGATACCACTCTCATTGATTCTCTGAAAGTTTATGAGAATTTATTTGTAATCCGAAAAGGTTTTTCTAAACACATCATCAATAAGAAGGTGTTGATTCAACAAACTCAAATGTTACTTGATAGTGTTGGAAGTGATATAAATCCTGAGGCTACCGTCGGCAAATTGACACAATATGATAAAGTTACAATTGAATTAATAAAAGCAAAAATTGGATATGTAAAACTTGTCATCATAGATTATATATCGTCATTTTTACTTACAGATGAAATTATAAAATTACACTCATTAATTCGAAGAATGAGTGGTGATGGAATGTCATTTATATACATATGCAATCATCATCAAGAAGCTTTTTTAATATGTGATAGATGTTATTTAATGAAGGAAGGTAGAATGATAAAAAATCTGCTTCCACATGAGATGAATGATGAGGTGATGAATCATTTCAGCTACTTGTTCGAAAATCAATTGACATCAGAAGAAAGAAAAGAGCTGTATAGTGGATCAATCAGTAAGATAAAAGAATGTATTATTAAAAATATTAATTATGAGAGTCTCAAAGATTTAACAATTGAGATTAACAAACAGGAAACTGTTGTACTGCTTGATAGCGACAATTCGATAATAGAAAATCTTGTGACTCTGCTTAAAGATGATGCAGAGCCAAATAATGGGTTCATCACTTTAAACAACACTCCAATTGAAAAGGGTGATAGAAGAATAGCCATTATAGATAAAAACTATCCAGCTGATTCTTTATTTTTATCAATGTCTGCTATGGATAATATCTTGTTCTGCAGTGATCACAAATTAAAAAAAATATGGTTAAACAAAAATATACAGAGGTCTATTGGAACGTCACTTGAAAAAAAACTTGGAAAACTTGTTCATAAGAAGGATCTTTATGGATTGGAAAATGATCAATTATTTGAGATCTTACTGCAAAAGCTTCTGCTTCAGAAGCCGGATTTGATAGTGATGATTCAACCATTTACTTCACTCGATATGTATCAAAGGCTCAAAAATATTGAAGGGCTAGATCTACTGAAAAAGAACGGAACTTCAATGCTATTGTTGACTCTATCTCTGTCTGATACTTTACAAGTTGCAAACCGATTGTTAATCGGAGAGAGAGGGACAGTTACAAAAGAATTTACAAGAAATGAGTTCTCAAATCTCTCCTATTTACATGGATCTCTTCCTAAATAGGTGGAGTGTTATTTTACAAATTAATTATTAAAATAATGAGAATTATATTCAAATCATAAAAATGCACCACTTTTTCATAAAATTGCATCCCTTTCCAACTCATAATTTCCATGAGAAACTTTGTCTATCAAAAGGAGATTACAAATAATGAGTGATGGATATATTGTAGAAATGTCAAATATAACCAAGACTTTTCCGGGTGTAAGAGCTTTGGATAATGTTTCATTTCATTTGAAAGCTGGACAGGTGATGGCTTTATTAGGTGAAAATGGAGCAGGTAAGTCTACTCTTATGAAAATTCTCTCAGGTGTTTATACACGTGATAGTGGAAGTATGAAAATTTTTGGTAAGGATATTGAAGGGGATTTAAATCCTAGAAGTGCAGCTGAGTTAGGCGTTGCAATTATCCACCAAGAGTTAAATATGTGTAACCATTTAACGGTAGCCGAGAATATTTTTTTAGGAAAAGAAATTCATCATAGAGGGCTTTTAAATAAGAAAGAAATGATGGACAGAGCTACTGCAATATTGCAGAAGCTTAAAATCGATATCAAAGCAGATGCTGTGGTAGGTTCTTTAGCTGTTGGACAACAACAGATGGTAGAAATCGCAAAGTCTCTGGAATCAAATGCAAAGGTTCTTATAATGGACGAACCTACCAGTGCTTTAACAAGTAAAGAAATTGAGGAACTATTTAGAATCATCAGAGAAGTTAAAGCTGATGGTTGTGGTGTTGTTTATATTTCTCATAGATTGGAAGAACTTCAACATATTGTAGATGAAGTTACAATAATGAGAGACGGTAAATATATAACTGAAGGTAATTTCAAAAGCATTCCAATGAATGAAATTATCTCAAATATGGTAGGCCGTGAGATCAAAGAACAGTTTCCAACTATTGATATTGAACGCGGAGAACTTGCTTTACAAGTTAAAAACCTCAACGCAGGACGTCTTGTAAGAGATGTTAATTTTGAAGCTTATCGCGGTGAGATTTTAGGTATTGCTGGCCTGATGGGTGCAGGTAGAACTGAAACAACAAGGGCAATCTTTGGTGTAGATCCTAAGACCAGTGGAGAAATAATTCTTGATGGAAAATCCTTAACAATCAATAAACCTATGGATGCTATAAGAGCTGGTATAGTTTTAGCTCCAGAAGATAGAAAACATGATGGATTGTGCGTCAAACTTTCTATTAGAGAGAACATTGCATTGGCAAATTTGGATCAAATTTGCAGTAAAGGTGGACTTGTTAATAGAAATAAAGAAAGAACTATAGTTCAAAAAGCAGTATCAGATTTGGAAATAAAATTACCAAATGCTGAAGTCAATGCTTCAAATCTAAGTGGTGGTAATCAACAGAAAGTTGTTGTTGCTAAATGGCTCGCTAATAACAGTAAGGTTATTATTTTTGACGAACCAACCCGTGGTATTGATGTAGCAGCTAAGGTAGAAATCTACAATATCATGAACGAATTAAAGAGAGAAGGAATTGTAGTTATATTTGTTTCAAGTGAATTACCTGAAATCTTAGGTATTTCTGATCGAATTATAGTTATGTGTGACGGAAAGGTAACGGGTTCCTTAATCACAAAAGATACCAACCAGGAAGAAATACTTTCCTATGCAACCCGATTTGAAAAGAAGATTGATTAAGAGGTAATAATTATGAGTGAAAGAATAGATAGCCCTTATAAAAGGTTGATGGCTATTAGAGGAATGGGTCAAGTTTTAACAGTCTCTGTTGGTCTTGTAATCCTCTGTATTGTATTTGGTGTGATGAATCCAATCTTTTTTAGTGGAAGAAATGTATCAAATCTACTGAGACAGATTGCTCCTATATTACTTATTGGTATTGGTCAATCATATGTATTGCTTATCGGACAGATTGATTTAAGTATTGGTTCTGTAGTTGGTATGAGTTGTATGATCAGTGCAACATTGATGACAAAAGGTGTCAGTCCAATCGCTGCTGTTATAATTACTATTATTTGTTCTTTAGCAGTAGGTCTTACAAATGGATTCCTTGTTGCATGGTGTAAGTTACCATCTTTCATTGGTACATTGGGAACAATGACAATTGCTCGTGGTATTGCTCAGATTGCAAATAATAACTACAACACAGATTCAATTGGTAAACGTGCAGAAGGATTCAGAGACTTTTTCTATTATGGAAAAACGTTGGGATTGTACAACACCATTTGGATAGCGTTTGTTCTTTGGCTGATATTTAACTTTATATTAACCAGAACAAGAACAGGTCGCCACATATATGCAGTAGGTTCAAACCAAGAAGCTGCAAGATTATCAGGTGTATCAGTTACAGCAACAACAATTAAAGCTTATTTAGTATCATCCTTTGTATGTTGTGTTGTAGGTCTTACAACTACTGCAACAAGTGGAATGGGTACAATGGATGCTGGAACATCTTATGAATTATATGCTGTAGCAGCTTCTGTAATTGGTGGTGTTTCTACTCTTGGTGGTCAAGGCCTATTGTTTGGTACTGTTATTGGTGCTTCAATTTGGGGTGTTTTACAAAACGGTCTACAATTCGCTGGTGCTCCAGTTGCAATAAGAAACATTGTTATTGGTATCATCGTAGTTGTATCTGTACTGTTGGATGTAATTGTTAGAAGTAATAAAGGTAAAGGCTTTAAAGTCTTTAAAAAATAAAATTAATTAGTTCATAAAACATTTAGGTAAAGACCTAAAAAAAGGAGATTATTATGAAAAAAGGATTACTATTATTCGCTGCTGCTTTGTTTACAGTATCAAGCGTATTCGCACAAGGTTCAGCAGAATCATCTGCTTCTTCAAACAAGAAAGTCTATTTAATTACAATGGATCAAATGGATCAGCATTGGCAGCATGTTAATAGCGGTTGTGAAAAAGCTGTAGAAGAAATCGGTGGAATCGATTATAAATGGTTGGCTCCTGATGTTAAAGATGATAACAAACAAATTGAATCTATTAACAATGCAGTAGCTGGTGGAGCAGATGTTATTCTTTTAGCTGCTAATGGCCCTAATGCTGTAACAGCTGCTTTAAAAGAAGCAACAGAAGCTGGTGTTAAAATTATTTATGTTGATAGTGCTGCTGATTATCCTGGAGAGCAAACTCTTGCAACAGATAATGAGGCTGCTGGTGTAACAGCTGGTACTCAGATGCTTGATGCTCTAAAAGCTAAAGGCTTATCCAGTGGTTCAATTGGTGTTATCAGTACTAACGCTGCAACAGCTTCAACTGTAGCTCGTGAAACTGGTTTCAGAAAAGCATTTGAAGGAACAAATTTCACAATTCTAGAAACACAATATTGTAATGGTGATGCAGCTATATCTAAGGATATGAGTGCTAACTTCATCACACAGGGCGTTGTAGGTATATTTGGTGCAAATGAAGGTTCAACAGTTGGTGTTGGTAATGCAATTAAAGAAGCTGGTAACTCTGTAATTGGTGTTGGATTTGACCAATCTGATATGTTGATGAGTTTGATTGATGATGGTTATCTATTATGCACAATGGCTCAAAATCCAGAAGTAATGGGTTATGAAGGTATCAAATCAGCTGCTAAAGTATTAAATGGTGAGAGTGTTTCTCCTAAGTATTATGATACAGGTGTATCAGTTTTAAAAAAATAATACGCATTAATTTATAAATTAACTTGGAGGAAGTAAATTAAACTTCCTCCAAGGTTGAAATTCGATTTTGATACAATCTATCAAATTGTAATTGATGGATTATATGAAGGAAAGAATATGAAATATTATATCGGAATTGATGTAGGTGGGACCAAAATTGCTATATCTATTGCAGATGAAACTTGTAATATTAGTGATAAGGTAAAATTTTTTACTGAAGTAGAGTTCTCTGATAATTTTGTAAAGATCATATCAGAAATACATAAGTTCCAAGATAAATATCAATATGAAATTGAGGCTATTGGGATAAGT
>JBFHKM010000158.1:0-6071 GCA_041595335.1 Sphaerochaetaceae bacterium | reverse complement strand
TGTATTTGATTGCAGTTGATAGCTTCCATTTACACCAGCCACCAGTGTTCTTGATACAGCATTCTTTATATCTGCATCAGGATCCAATGAACCATTATCATTGGTTGATGTTGGAGTTGTGTAGGTCTTATTGTTCTTCCAGATTGAATAGATATCGAATGAGCCATGAAGCATGTAGAATATATTTGCTTCAGCAGACCAATCATTGAACTTCTTGAATCCTCCATTCAGATTCAAAACCATTGCATCTCCTCCATATTTATATCCAACAAATTGAGGATCATAGATGATTTTATCATTCCAATCTCTGATTGCAACCACATAATCAATGCTATAATTTGTAAAATCATCAACAGCACTATCATAGTCGCGATAATCAACACCATCTCTCAAATAAAGATAGGGGTCTGTTTTGACACCTTCAATTGAAGCGAAAGCAAGACCTCCATGCATTGGTAATGCTCCTTTTACTCCAAGCATCATTCCCCAGGATTTAGGTCTGAGAGTTGTTGGCTCTCCAGGCAATACAAATTCATCAATTGCCCAACCTCCATAGACGTTCACATGTTTGATTGGTGTGTAGTTAGCTTCTATGAGAAGCAATGAATTGGCATAGCTTCTTACATAATAATTGTGATAGAGAGCTATTGGATTCAGCATTCTAAGATCAAGTAAATTCTCTTGATTCTGATACATGACTCCTTCAGATAATGTGAAGTTGAAATTATCAAATGGATTCCATTCAAACCTATGAGCCATCAACATCTTCATTCCAGAGAACATCTCATTTTCAGAATCACCAGGACTCAAATCAACAGTATCAGGATATCCATCAAGATCACTATCCACTTGATAGGCAGATGGATGAGAGAAGAATGATGTTATGAAGGTGTATTTGAAGACAGGTGAGAAGGTTGTGAATCTTGCCATATTATGGAAGCGTATGTGATCTCCAAACAGGAAGTTACCACTCATACCGTTACCCCAGCTGATTCTATCCTTACCAACCTCTAAAGACCAATTATCACCACCTGCGGCACCAAATGCACGAAGAGGAAATTCAAAACTGAGATCTTTCATCTGCAGAGACTTAAGATTTGCAAACATTGGAATGTTGCTCATCAGTATCTGACTTCCAAAATCTTCTGTCTGTGAGATTTTATCAGTTCCAATCACTCTGTAATTTTCAAGAGGGAACTCTGTGTAGAGATAGAAATTATCAGCAGGAAGTATATCCAATTGGAAATTGACAAAAGGCTCTGTCTCATTCCACCCCCGACTCCATTTATCACGTCCGATGTAGTCAGTATCAGAGTGAGCATAAAGCTCGAGAGCAACGTCAGTGCTCCAGGTCAATCCACAACCTGGAGTATCAGTTTGAGGGACCTCTGTAGCTACATCCAAAATATAGTTGTAGATTGCCAACTCACTATCATCAAGTTCATTGTAATCGATGCGATGCAGCATGTTCAAAATCTCACTGTTGCTGTAAGGCTTTGTTTCTGAACCAGGCGTCTTTCCTTGAGATATCAATAGATAGGCGATTGCTTCGTCAACATCTCCACCAATGTCCTGTATTTTTTGAGTGTTCATTGAGAATAATTGAGCAGACAAGAAAATACCACATAGCATGAATGCTATCATAATTTTCTTAATTTTCATTTTTCATTCCTTCATTAAAAACCATATAATAAAAAAACTTCTCAGCTGCTGAGAGCTTCTTTCTGAACAGAAAGAATTATCATCTCAAAATGCTGAAAGTGCTCCTTTTCCTTTCAGAAGACAGAGCACTTTTTAATCTAATTAAAATCTATATTTGATTCCAGCAGTCAACTGAACATCATTATAAGTCTCACCACTTATGTTTCCATAATTTCTTTTGTAGACATAATCTAACTGACCATATGTGTTTGTATTTGAGTTAATTATGTAGTTACCATTTATACCCAATACAACTGTATGCTCTACAGCATCTTTGCTGCTTGTTGTAGTTTTCTTGTTGTAATTGCTGTTGCTTGAAGTTGGAGTGCTTGCATCAGAACCTTTCTCCCATTCTGTCCATTTATCAAATGTACCATGAGCCATATAGAAAGCATTTGCTTCAACGGAGTACTTGCCGAGTTTCTTGTATCCACCATTTAGGTTCAAAACAAGAGCATCACCACCATACTCATATCCGATGAACTCCTCATCATATGAAACATCATCACTCCAGTTTCTAACTGCAACAACATAGTTTATATCATATTCCTCACCATCAGAAGTTTCCTCTCCATCTCTGAGATATAGATAAGGATCTGTTTTTACACCTTCCAATGAAGCATAGGCAAATCCACCATTGATTGGATAGATTCCCTTAACTCCAAGCATCATTCCAAGAGCCTGTGGGTTGTAACTTGATCCTGAAGTTGGTTCACCTGGCAATGCAAATTCATCAACTGTCAACTGACCATAAACATTTAGATGTTTTATTGGAGTGTAGTTCATTTCAAATGTAAGCAGAGAATTGGCATTATTTCTTATGTAATAATCGTGGTATATTGCTGCAGGATTCAATACAGTCAGATCCAATTTGTTCTCAATGCTTTGATACATGATTGATTCAGTCACTGTCAAATTTATCTTCTTTGCAATGTTGAATTCCAATCTGTGTGCCATATACATCTTCAAGCCATTGTTGTCATCATTTTGTTCTCCATACATATCAAGGACTTGCTCGCCCCCTACATAATTATAATATAATGATGGATGAGGGAAGAAAGATGTGAGGAAGGTATATTTGTAGATATCTGAATATGCAGTATATCTTGCCATATTGTGATATGTTACCTGATCTCCAATTGTGAAGTTTCCTGTCTCACCATTACCCCAGCTGAGCTGCTCTCTTCCTGTTTGGAAAGTCCAGTTGTCGCCTCCAAAAGTTACAAATGCTCTGTAAGGAACACCAAAGTCCAAATCATTCGCAACTAAGGTTGTTGGATCAGATAGCATCAAGATATTGGTGGTCAATGCAGAGTGTCCAAAATCTAATGTATTGCTATCAGAAGGTTTGTCACCATAATTACCAACATACAGAGAGTTTCCAAAAGATATCTCACCAAAACCATAGAAGTTATCACTTGGCCATGTTTCCAAGTTGAATTTCAGCATTGGTTCCATTTCATTCCAACCTCTGATCCAATACTCTCGACCAAGATTGTCACTATCCATATTGGTGTGAGTATAAAGTTCTAAATCAGCAGCACCTGACCAGGTGATCCCCATTCCTCTTGTATTTTGCTTAGGTTTTTCATGAGCTATATTGTAAATATAATTATATATTTCAATTTCACTATCATCTAACTCATTCACATCGATTCGATGCAACATAGATATAAGTTCAGCATTGCTGTAAGGCAATGTCTCACCACCTGGTGTTTTCCCTTGAGATATCAACAGATAAGCTATTGCTTCATCTACATCACTGTTGATATTCTGAACTTTTTGAAAATTTGCGGCAAATATTGAACTGCTCAATACGCACAAAAACACAACCATTAAAAAAAGGTTTCTTTTCATTTTCATTATTTTCTCCAATCATAATTTTCCCAAAATAAATTTTGGTTTCCTTTTATACTCAAAACATCTGCGCTACCAAATGTTAAAATGTGATTTTTAAAAATGTTGAAATTACTGCGTTGTTTATTTGAGCTGAAATTTTTTACTGCTTGTCGTCATTTGTAATTTTTTTCATCATATTTTCTATTATCAATTAAAATAACAGACATAACTGAATAATGTTACAAATTTGATATAATTTATTACTTTTTAGAAGATTTATTGGATATATTTGAATAAAATATTTTATTTGCTTTAAGTAATTACCAAACATAGAAATAAAGAGGTACAAATATCGTTTATTTTTTATATTACCTTGACATGTTATATAAAAACTGATAAATTCACAAAGCGTGAGTAAGGGTATCCGTTTATTCACATTTTGTTTTTTTTTATGAGATCGTAGCTCAGCTGGATAGAGCATCAGTTTGCGGAACTGAGGGTCGTAGGTTCGAATCCTATCGGTCTCAAATTATTTACTAAACTCATGCAGTGTAATACTGGAGAGATGTCCGAGAGGTCGAAGGTGGCGGACTCGAAATCCGTTATGGCAAGCAATTGTCATCGAGGGTTCGAATCCCTCTCTCTCCGTTTCACAAGGTCTCTTACACTATAATGCTGCATTTTTTTAAGACTTTGGAGAGGTGTCCGAGTGGTCGAAGGTGTACGCTTGGAAAGCGTATGTGCCCAAAAGGTACCAGGGGTTCGAATCCCCTCTTCTCCGATTTTCAGTCGGCAGATTCTGTACTATAGATTTTCGCCCAACCCCGTCAGGACCGGAAGGTAGCAGCGGTAAGTGATTTATCTATGAGATACGGGTGATTTGCCGGCTGTTTTTTTATGCCCTATTTCTTTAACCAATCAAGTTATATCAACAGAATATTAGAATATTTACCTTTTCGTTATCCATAAATTAAATTACATCAATTCAATCTATTTTTTACGGATTTTTTTTGATTTTATACTCTTGTTACAATGACAAATTATCATTATTTTTTTATTTTATGTTATACTATAGGTATAAGGAGTCTTCAGCATGGCTTATGAAGTAACAGCGACCAGAAAACGACCAAAAAACTTTGATAGTTTGGTTGGTCAAGAATTTGTCGTTTCAACTATAAAAAACTCAATTGAAGTCGGAAGAATAGCTCACGCATATCTCTTCTGCGGTCCCCGTGGTGTTGGTAAAACATCCTCGGCTAGATTATTGGCAAAAGCTCTTAACTGTGAAACTGGACCAACAGCCGAACCTTGTGGTGTCTGCGATAACTGCAAAGAAATCACTCTAGGTAATAGCCCTGACGTAATTGAAATCGATGGAGCAAGTAACAACAGTGTACAAGATATTAGAAATATCAAAGACGAAGTTCAATTTCCTCCACAAAAAAGTAAATATAAAATATATATAATTGATGAAGTACATATGCTTTCAACAAGTGCATTCAATGCGTTATTAAAAACAATTGAAGAACCACCTGCATATGTTATATTCATTTTTGCAACTACAGAAACACAGAAAGTACCTGCTACCATCAGAAGTAGATGTCAGCAGTTCCATTTCCAATTGATCAATCTTGAAACAATCATGAATTGTCTAAAAGAGGCTTCTTCTGATTTGGGAGTTGTTGCTGATGAAGATGCTTTATTCTGGATTGCTAAAGAAGCTACAGGCTCCATGCGTGATGCTTATACTTTATTTGACCAGGTAGTTGCTTTCAGTGGTGATAAAATAACACTGGATAAAATCAGAGATAAACTTGGCTTGGTTGGTATTGAACAGATCAATATCATAATGAAGCACATAATCAACAAAGATAAAGAATCAGCAATCACAACAGTATCAGATATGATAAAGACTGGTGTGTCTGTTGAACAATGTATCAAAGATTTTGCAAACTATTTCAGATCCATGATGTTACTGAAGCAAGGAATAACTGATCCTGATGTTTTGGGAATGCAATCAAAAGATATTCCAAAAGATATCATAAGCACCTATACCAATGAACAGGTAGAAGCAGCACTTGAGTTGTTCCTTGATTTATTCAGAGATATAAAGTACTCAATCAATCCTAAATTTGAATTGGAGCTTGCAATAAGCAAACTCTTCTCATTACCTTACCTAGCTTCTCCTGTCGTTATGATGGAGCACCTAGCACAATTAAAGAATGAACTTCTTTCTGGTAAGATAAGTGCAGAAAAGAAAGAGATTGAAACAATCTCTCCCGTGAAACAACCTGAAATAACTCAGACCACCCTACCTTTGACCTCTGAAATAGATGAAGACAAATCTGGCATATTAAATACCATGGAAAAGATCAAAGAACAGGACAAGCAGGCTGAACTTGAGAAGCAAGCTGAACTTGAAAAGCAAGCTGAACTTGAGAAGCAAGCTGAACTTGAAAAGCAAGCAGAACTTGAGAAGCAAGCAGAACTTGAGAAGCAAGCAGAACTTGAAAAGCAACCAGAACATTATA
>JBFHKM010000157.1:0-6162 GCA_041595335.1 Sphaerochaetaceae bacterium | reverse complement strand
TTTCTTTGGAGTACCCCATATAACTTGAGGGTCTGGTCGAACAAGAAGATATTTATCCCATCTTTCAAGTTTTTCTCCTGAAGAAGTATCTATGACTTCATAGTCATTCCAATTATTTGCTATCCACATTTTTTCTTTTTCCTTTGTATATAATTTGTATGAACCTGAATGATTTGCATACTTATGTATATTTTATGCTTTGGGGCTATAATTTACAACTATAAAATGGTTATTTTTTATAACTTGTGATATTATAGTGGAGTAAATAAAAATTACGGATTGTTTTTGAAAAAATACAATTAATAGGTATTGCAATTTGGTTATATATGTAGTAAACTATTATTTGCTGTGACATGATAGCTATGAAGCGTGAGGTTGCTACGAAAGTAGGTTTTCCGTGGAGCGAATGTCGAGTTAGGAAACTGACGACAAGTCACTGTACAACTTACCATCTGTTCAGACAGAGATGACCGTGATAAGCGGTTGCGGTAGAAGAAGTAGAATTTTAGCTTCTTTTTTTCCTCTATGAGGCGCGACACACACGGGGATGTGTACAGTCACCACTTGTTGTACTGGGGTACGAAATAATATCGTATCACTTTATTAGTACGAAAAGGAGGCGGCTTTTTTTATGGCAAGTCAAGTAATGAGAATCACATTGAAAGCTTACGATCACACAATGGTTGATCAGTCAGCAAAGAAAATTATTGAGACTGTTAAGAAGACAGGATCTCAAGTTAGTGGACCAGTACCTCTTCCAACGAAAAGGGAAATCATAACTGTTCTTAGAGCTGTACATAAGTACAAAGATGCTAGAGAACAATTTGAACAAAGGACCCACAAGAGATTAATTGACATCATTACCCCAACACAGAAGACTGTGGATGCATTATCTAGATTAGAGATGCCAGCGGGAGTGTATATCGATATCAAAATGAAGAACAAGTAATATCAAACAAGAAGTCCTGAAGGGTTTAATATAGAAGTAACAAGATATAAAGTGTTCCACTTATATTGACTGTTCTAGGATGTTTTCGGCGAAAGCTGAAAACCGCTGTAGATTAAACAGGAGGTAATTAATTATGAAGAAAGCTATTTTAGCTACAAAAGTCGGAATGACTCAGATCTTCAACGATGAAGGAATTCTCGTTCCTGTAACTGTATTGCAAGCTGGACCATGTGTAATAACACAGGTTAAAACAGTTGAAAATGATGGTTACGAAGCAATTCAAGTTGGTTATGTTGACAAAAAAGCAAAAATCGTTAATGTTGACAAAAACGGCAAGAAAGAGATTAGAAACAGACATGGTGTTACAAAGGCTCAGCAGGGTCATTTTGACAAAGCCGGTGTTTCTTACAAAAGATTCGTTAGAGAATTCAAAATGGAAAATGCTTCAGAATATTCAGTAAAAGACGAGATCAAAGCTGATATTTTTGAAAAGGGAGACATGATTGATGCAACAGCTGTTGCAAAAGGAAAAGGATTCCAAGGCGCAATCAAAAGATTTAATCAGAGCAGAGGACCTATGGCCCATGGTTCTAAATTCCATCGTCATCAGGGTTCAAACGGTTCTTCTTCAAACCCAAGCCGTGTATTCAAGGGAAAAGGAATGCCTGGACATATGGGAGCTAAGAAAATCACAGTTCAGAATCTTGAAATCGTGAGAGTTGATGTTGAAAACAACATAATCTTAGTAAAAGGTGCAGTACCGGGACCTAAGAAATCTTTAGTAACATTGAAAGAGACAGTAAAATCAGTACAATAAACTGATTTTCAGGAAGGAGGAACACACAGATGGCAAAAGTATCTGTTTACAATATTGAAGGCAAAGTAGTTGGAGATATGGAACTTAGCGATGATGTATTCGGTGTAGAAGTTAATGAACATTTAGTACATATGGCAGTTGTTAACCAACTTGCTAATAAGAGACAGGGAACACAGAGTGCAAAAACTCGTGCTGAAGTTCGCGGTGGTGGAAGAAAACCATGGAGACAAAAAGGCACAGGACATGCAAGACAGGGTTCTACTAGATCACCACAGTGGACTGGTGGTGGAGTTGTATTTGCACCAAAGCCAAGAGATTATTCTTTCAAAATGAATAAAAAAGAAAAGAATCTTGCGCTTAAGTCAGTTCTTTCATCAAAGGTTACAGAGGGCAATCTTATTGTTCTTGATAGTATGAGCTTTGATGATGTTAAGACAAAGAACATGGTAACTGTTATGGCTAACCTTGAAATTGGAAAAGCAGTAGTAGTTATTGATGAAAATAACAAAAATGTTGTTTTATCAGCAAGAAATATTCCAACTGTTATAACAGCATTAACAAATACTATTAATGTATATGATCTTTTGAAATTCGAGAAAGTAATCGTGACAAAAGAAGCAGTAGCAACAATTGAGGAGGTGTATGCATAATGGCAAACGTACAATATTATGATGTAATCCTTAAACCAGTGGTTACAGAAAAAAGTATGGAAGATATGGCAACAAAGAAATACACTTTCCTTGTACATCCAGAAGCAAACAAAACTCAGATTAAAGAAGCAGTTGAAAAAATGTTTCCAGGAACAAAAGTTTCAGGTGTTAATACAATGAATTTCCAAGGAAAGACTCGCAGAAGAGGAGCTACTTCAGGAAAGACAGCAGCTAAGAAAAAAGCAATTGTTCAACTTTCAGAAGAAAGTGTTGACATTGAGATTTTCTCAGGTCTTTAATCAAATATCAACGTAGAAAAAGTGATGAATTATTGCGTTGAACAAATTCGTTAAGAATTTGAATTGTAAATGTCGAATGACATTGTTTAAAACAAAGAGTCATCGAAAGGAGAATTAAAATGGGAATTAAAAAGTACAACCCATATACACCTTCTAGAAGAAATATGACAGGTTCTGATTTCGCAGAAATCACAAAGAGTACTCCTGAAAAGTCACTTCTTGCTTCACAGCAAAAAATGGCAGGACGTAATAATCAGGGTAAAATAACTGTCAGACATCGTGGTGGTGGAAATAGACAAAAATATAGAATGATTGATTTCAAAAGAACAAAAGACGGTATTCCGGCTACAGTTATTGGAATTGAATATGATCCAAATAGAACAGCAAACATTGCGTTAATCGCATATGCAGATGGTGAGAAATCATACATTCTTGCGCCTCAAGGACTTACAGATGGTATGGTAGTAATGAATGGTGAAAAAGCTGAAATTAAAGTAGGTAACTGTTTACCATTACAAAACATTCCAGTGGGTTCTGAAATTCATAATATTGAACTTTATCCAGGAAGAGGCGGACAGTTAGTTCGTACAGCTGGAGCAAGTGCACAACTTATGGCGAAAGAAGGAAAGTTTGCAACATTAAGACTTCCATCTGGTGAAATGAGAATGGTTCCAATTATCTGTCGTGCTTCTATGGGAGCAGTTGGTAATGGAGATCATAGCCTTATTAACCTTGGTAAAGCAGGACGTAAACGTCACATGGGCTTCCGTCCAACAGTACGTGGTTCTGTTATGAATCCTAATGACCATCCACATGGTGGTGGTGAAGGAAAAGCTCCTATTGGTCGTTCAGGACCTGTAACACCTTGGGGTAAACCAGCACTTGGTTATAAGACAAGAAAGAAAAACAAAACGTCTAACAAGCTTATCGTAAGAAGAAGAGATGGTAAGGGTGTCAAATAGTATAAGGAGGTCGAATTATGGCTCGTTCATTAAAAAAAGGACCATTTGCAGATGAGAGTTTACTTAAAAAAGTAGACGCTATGAACGCATCAGGTGATAAGTCAGTTATTAAGACATGGTCACGTCGTTCTACAATCTTTCCACAGATGGTTGGATATACAATTGCAGTTCATGATGGTAGAAAACACGTTCCAGTATATGTTACTGAAGACATGGTAGGACATAAGCTTGGAGAATTTGTTGCCACCAGAACATATAGAGGACATGGAAAAGACGAGAAAAAGTCAAAAGCTCGTTAAGTGAATAAGATTTCGGAAGGAGGTTTAATCCATGGCAAAAGGACATAGATCCCAAATAAAAAGAGAAAGAAATGCCAATAAGGACACAAGGCCATCAGCTAAGTTATCTTATGCTAGAGTCTCAGTTCAGAAGGCATGCTTCGTATTAGATGCAATCCGTGGAAAAGATGTTGAAACAGCACTTGCTGTAGTATCATACAATCCTAGATATGCTTCAACAGTTATAGAGAAACTTATTAAATCCGCAGCAGCAAATGCTGAAAACAACAATGGAATGAAGGCTGAAAATCTTTTCGTTGAAGAGTGCTACGCAAACAAGGGGCCTACTATGAAAAGAGTAAGACCTAGAGCGCAAGGTAGAGCTTATAGAATCGAAAAAAGAATGAGTCACATTACAGTTGTGCTTAATGAAAGATAGGAAGGAGAACACACATGGGACAGAAAGTTAATCCTCATGGCTTAAGAGTTGGTGTTATTAAAGACTGGGACTCAAAATGGTATGCTGAAGCAGATTTTTCTGATAATCTTGTTGAAGATTATAAAATGAGAAAGCTTATAAAGAAAAAACTTTATAAAGCAGGCATTTCAAAAATTGAGATAGAGAGAGCATCTGACAGACTGAAAGTATCTATCTACACTGCTAAGCCCGGTGTTGTTATCGGCAAAGGTGGAGCAGATATCGAAGTACTTAAAAGACAGGTACAAGAGCTCACAACAAAGAAGCTATCAATAGATATTAAAGAAGTAAAAAGACCTGACAATGATGCTCAGCTTGTAGCTGAAAACATTGCTCAACAGCTCGAAAATCGTATTTCTTTTAGAAGAGCTATGAGATCTGTTATGACAAGAACTATGAAATCAGGAGCAAAGGGTATTAAAACACAAGTATCTGGTCGTCTTGGTGGAGCAGATATGGCTCGTACAGAATTCTATAGTGAAGGAACAATTCCACTTCAGACAATACGTGCTGACATTGATTATGGATTTGCTGAGGCAGATACTACATATGGTAAAGTTGGCGTTAAAGTATGGATCTATAAGGGTGAAGTTCTTCCAACCAAATCCGTTAGGGAAGGGAGAGGACAGTAATGTTATTACCTAAAAGAGTTAAACATCGTAAACAATTCCGTGGTTCAATGGCTGGTAAAGCGACCAGGGGTAATACAATTTCATACGGAGAGTATGGTATTGTTGCTCTTGAACCAAAATGGATAACATCTAGACAAATAGAGGCGGCCCGTGTTGCTATGACTCGTTATATCAAACGTGGTGGTCAAGTATGGATTAAGATTTTTCCAGATAAGCCTTATACTCATAAGCCACTTGGCGTAAGAATGGGTAAAGGAAAAGGCTCAGTTGAATACTGGGTAGCAGTAGTTAAACCAGGACGCGTTATGTTTGAAATCGCAGGCGTTCCTGATGATATAGCAAGAGAAGCATTACGTCTTGCAATGCACAAACTTCCTGTTAAATGCAAGATTGTTACTCGTGCGGAATTAGAAGGCGGTGATAACAGTGAAAATTAATAAGAATGTAGAAGAATTAAAAAGCAAAACATCTGCAGAATTAAATGATGAATTAGTAGCTGCTAAAAAAGAGTTGTTTAATCTGAGATTCCAGAACGCAACAAATCAGCTTGATAACACAAGCAGAATTAAAGATGTAAGAAAAAACATCGCTAGAATCCAGACAATTATGGCTCAGAAAGCTGCTGAATAATCCGAGGAAGGAGGAATTGTTGTGGAAAGAAATTTAAGAAAAACACGTACCGGTAAAGTTGTAAGCAACGGAATGGACAAAACTATTGTTGTTGCAGTTGAGGATCATGTAAAACATCCTCTTTACAGCAAAATCGTAAAAAAGACATATAAATTACAGGCTCATGATGAAAACAATGAATGTCTTGTAGGAGATACAGTTAAGGTTATGGAAACTAGACCTATATCAAAAAACAAGAGATGGAGATTTGTTGAACTAATCAGAAGAGCTGAATAGGTCACGAATATTTATTTAAGGAGGAATACCTGAATGATTCAGCAAGAAACAAGACTGAAAGTCGCTGATAATACTGGTGCAAAAGAAATACTTTGTATTAGAGTTATGGGTGGATCTACAAGGAGATATGCAAGTATCGGCGATGTTATTGTTGCTACGGTCAAAGATGCAACACCAGGTGGCGTTGTAAA
>JBFHKM010000156.1:0-6225 GCA_041595335.1 Sphaerochaetaceae bacterium | reverse complement strand
GCAATTGTACAATTTAAATGCATTGAAATTATAGGATAATTTTAATTTTATATTCAATTTTTAATTATTTATGGATGCAGGATTTAACCAATCAAACACCGTTATTTGAGGGCATCTTTGTCAACAGCTTCAGAGAGCTGCTTTTTGACTCTTGAAGGTGGTCAACAAGAGCACTTGATGCTGCACTGTAGTCACCTTTTAAAAGAGCTTCAATGATCACTATATGTTCTCTGCATCCCTTTTCAATTCTATCTGTATATTTACTTCCAGATAATATTCTAAGTCTCTTATTCTGTGATGTAATTATGCTATAAAACGTTATGAGATATTTGTTGGGAATGCAGTTGATTATCATATCATGAAACTCATCGTCCTTCTCAATAATATTCTCCTTTGTCAGCAGCCTGTCATCCTCACTCTGCAAGAAACTCAGATACTCGAGCAGTACATTGGTATCCAATGTATTGCCATACATCTGTATTGCATAAGGTTCTATTAAGAGTCGAACTTCAAAAATTTTATTTATCTCTTCAATTGTTATTGGTGTTACCAAGATACCTTTTTTAGGTTTGATCTGTATCAATCCTTCCTGTTCAATTCTGCTCAAGGCATCCCTGATGGGAGTTCTGCTTATATGTAACTCTTCTTTAAGCTGCTCTTCGTTGATCATCGAGCCTGGAGTATAAATGCATTCAACTATATTTGTCTTGATTATATTGTATGCCTTCAGTTTTAAAGATTCAGTTTTCATTGATATTGTCTCCCCTCAAACTTTGATATTAATTAAATAAAAATAATTAGTAAATACTTATTTAAATCATATCATTATGAAACTAATATGATGTATACAACAAATTATAAAACCTTACAACTGGTAGGGTTTTGATCGTCACAAAACAATGTTCAAGGATGCTGATGTACTAAATTTATTCAATTATAGAAGAATTTTAGAATTACATATTTATTTAACTTTAAGTCGATTATAACATGAATTACCACAATTTTGGCAATGTATGTTTTAGATATGCTAAAAAAATACAAATAAAAAGTTAAAACTGTTCTTGACAGAAACAAAAAATATGTTACTATATGAAATATATTTTGTTGTATACAACAGAAAATATTATAGTTGGAGATTGTTAATGAAAGCAGTTTATATAAATAATCCTGGGGAAGTAGAGATAAGAGATATAGCCAAACCTGAAAGAAAGAAAGGTGAGGTATTACTTAAAATATTATATGGTGGAATCTGTGGAAGTGACCTAGGTTCTTATAGAGGTTCTTTTGCATATTTTGATTACCCAAGAATCCCTGGACATGAGTTCTCAGCAGAAATCGTTGAAATTGATGAGAATGACAGAGGATTGAAAAAAGGAATGATTGTTACATGCAATCCTTACTTCAATGATGGAACTTGCTATTCATGCAAAAATGGTTCTGTTAATGCATGTGAGCACAATGAGACACTTGGTTGTCAGAGAGATGGTGCTTTCTGCGAATACAAAACCATGCCAATCGAAAGAGTATACGACGGAAAAGGATTGGACCCAATTGAACTTGCTGCAATCGAACCATTCTGCATCAGTTATCATGGTGTGAAAAGAGGAAAAGTTAAACAGGGCGATAACGTTTTAGTTATCGGTGCAGGTACAATCGGTGTATTGGCAGCTGTTTCAGCTAAATCAAAGGGAGCAAAAGTATATATTGCAGATATCGCTCCAGACAAATTAGAAAAGGCTAAAGGATTTGGTGTGGATGGAATTATCCTGAACTCATCTCCTGAAGAATTTACCAAACAGGTAAATGAAATAACAAACAACAATGGTTTTGATGTGACCATTGAAGCTGTAGGATTACCTTCAACTTTCCAAAACTGCATAGATGCAGCATGCTTTGGAGGCAGAGTGGTGTTGATTGGTGTTGGAAAGAAGAATCTTGATTTCTATTTCACAAGAATCCAACAGAAAGAACTTGATATATATGGTTCAAGAAATGCTCTTAAGAGCGATTTCTTAGAACTGATAGATCTAGTAAAGGGTGGAGAGATTCCACTTAAGAAAATTGTAACTGATATGTACGAATTTGATGATGTTGCTAAAGCATTTGATGATTTCAGTAAGAATCAGGGTCAAATGTTGAAGGTAATGATTGACTTTACAAAATAATTCAAAAGAAGTTTATATAAATTTAAAATAAAAAATTAAAACAGGGAGTTTTATATGAAAAAGAAGGTATTAGCATTATTAATGTTATGTGGTTTATTGGCAACATCAGTATTCGCAAGTGGTAATTCAGAAGAGGCAACATCTTCAGAGCCAGTGAAAATTCAAATTGGTTTTGAGAACTCAATGTCAGAACCTCTAGGTCAGGCATTAAAACAATGGCAGACATTGGTAGCAGAACAGGGTGATGGTTCTATGGAAATTGAATTGTTCCCAGATAGCCAATTAGGTTCAAAGAGTAAATTAATTGACTCAATGCTATTGGGTGAACCTGTAATGACACTAGCTGATGGTGCTTTCTATGCTGATTATGGCGTAAAAGACTTTGGTATCGTTTTTGGACCTTTCCTATTTGATAACTGGGAACAATGTTGGCAGTTGGTTGATAGTGACTGGTACAAAACTCAGAGTTCAAAACTTGAAGCTAAAGGCTTGAAGATTGTAACTTCTAACTGGGTATACGGTGAAAGAGATACTTTAACTGTTGATCCTGTTAATTCATTAGCTGACCTCGAAGGTATGAAGATTCGTGTACCATCCAACCAAATTCAGAGCATTGGTATGGACGTTTTAGGTGCAACTTCAACTGGTATGAGTTTGGGTGATGTATATCAAGCTTTACAGACAAAAACTATTGATGGCGCAGAGAACCCTTTAGCAACATTATATGGTAGAAAATTACATGAAGTAGCTCATTACTTACTTCTTGATGGTCACGTTAAGAACTTCACAACTTGGGTAATGTCTTCTGACTTCTTCAATTCTCTAACTCCTGCACAACAGGACTTATTGATCAGTACTGGTAAAGAAGCTGGTGTTTATAACAATGAGTTGCAATCAGCAAGTCAATCAGAGTATCTTCAGAAAATGATTGATGAAGGTGTAATTGTAACAGAAATGACACCTGAAATGACTGCAGAATTCAAAGCAGCATCACAAGCATTCTATGATCATGGTTCTGATTTCGGTTGGTCTGATGGTCTATACGAAACAGTTCGTGAAGCTATGGGTGCTAACTAATAAGTAATTAGGTCAATAAGGGGACGAGATAAATGAATAGTGAGAATAAAGTATTGAAGGTTTTAAAAAACCTTGATCTATATATTTCAGCAGTATCCTTGATAGTTTTGGTTGTTCTAACAACCCTTGGAGTATTGATGAGATATATTATTGGAAAGCCTTTTACCTGGCTAGAAGAAGTACAACTTTTTTGTATGGTATGGATTGTATTTGCTGCAGCTGGAGCTGCATTTAGAACACACAATCATGTAGCAATTGAAATTGTTGTTGAAGCAATGCCAAGTAAAATGCAGAAGATTGTTGAATATTTTATTGACGCTATCGTTTTGATCGTCCTTGGATATTTAATGGTTCAGAGTTTTGGATTTGTTAAATTGTTCCTTAGAAGTGGTCGTTCCACTTCTATGTTAGAAATTCCATATTGGCTTATATATGGAATAGCTCCTCTATCATGTATTGATATGTTGGTAAGTTATTTTCATACAAAATATGTATCAGATAAAAAAATGAAGGAGGTAGCATAATGACTTTTATTATTATTTTATGTGCCGTGACATTATTATTGCTATTATTCTTTAAGGTTCCAGTATTTGTTTCTATCCTAGGTGGCTCTTTGGTTTATTTCTTATTGAAACCAGGAATCAATCCAGTTGTATTCGCTCAGCAGATGATAACAGGTACAGAGAGCATCTCTTTACTTGCAATTCCATTCTTTGTAAGCGCTGGAACATTCATGAACTACACTGGTGTTACCAAAAGAATCATGAATTTTGCTTCAGTTGCAACCGGTAGATTGAGTGGTGGCTTGGCACAGGTCAACGTTCTTCTCTCTACATTGATGGGTGGTCTATCAGGATCAAACCTTGCAGATGCTGCAATGGAAGCTAAGATGTTGGTTCCTGAAATGGAAGCAAACGGATTCTCTAAATCATTTTCAACTGTAGTTACAGCAATGTCCAGTATGATCACACCTTTGATTCCACCTGGAATTGCAATGATCATTTATGGTGTAATTGCCAATGTATCAATCGGTAAGTTGTTTGTATCAGGTATTGGTGTTGGTGCATTCTTATGTATAACAATGATGATGCTTGTATCAAAGATTTCTAAGATAAGAGGTTATGAACCTCTTAGAACAGAAAGAATGACAGGTAAGGACTATAAAAAAGTACTTCCTCCAGCCATTGCTCCATTATGTCTTCCATTGGTTATCATCGGTGGTATAAGACTTGGTATATTCACAGCTACAGAAGCTGGTGCAGTTGCTATTGTTTATGCTGTAATCCTGGGTCTATGTTATAAAGAATTGAACAGAAAGAATACTGCAGTTGCAATTAAAGAGACTGTAACAACAACAGCATCTATCATGTTGATTGTAGCAGCTGCTACAGTTTTCTCATGGATCTTGACCAAAGAAAGAATTCCTCAGCAGTTCACTGATTGGATGGTAATGCATATTCAGAATAAGTATATATTCTTGATCATTGTAAATATCTTCTTGGTAATTGTTGGTATGTTCATTGAAGGTAATGCCTCTATGATTATCTTGGTTCCTCTATTGGCACCAGTTGCTAAAGGATTCGGAATCAATGAAATTCATTTTGCAATGATGTATATCTTCAACAACGCAATCGGTGCTATATCACCACCAATGGGAACATTGATGTTTGTAACATGTGGTATCACAGAATGTAAGACAAAAGACTTCATTAAAGAAGCACTTCCATTCTATGGTCTGTTGGTATTGGATTTGATGTTATTTACATTTGTTCCAGCTTTCACAACAGGTCTTGTTAACTTGGTTTATTAATAAAACCAATTGATACTTAAATTTTAAATTTTAGTTCAGCCCTAGATAAGTAATTCTTTATCTGGGGTATTATTATATATGATGCTTTTCTCAAATTTCTTTGCTATGTGAGGTTGTTACTTTTGCTTTTCATTCTTTATGAGTATACTCTATAATATATAACATATGACAGTTACTGATTGAGGTAATAAAAGAGTGAAGATGGAGGGATGTTATGAAAAATAGGAACTACACGGGTTTTTTATGGCATGCTATATTTTTATCTTTGACAACAACCTTTACTGAGGTCAATACAATAATCCCAGCTTTAATATTGAGTGTTGGAGGAAGTGCAATTCATGTAGGTATTGTATCTGCTATAGTTATAGGTCTTCCTGTAGTAACAAAACTGTTCTTCTCGAGTTTCTTATCATCGAGGAAAAGAAAGAAGCCTTACCTTCTTCTTGGAATAGACCTCAGAGTTTTAGCTCTTATAAGCATAGCTATAACACTTGTTTGGTATCAGAGCTTCAGTTTCTTAGCTCTTATCTTGCTGCTTTATGCAGAGCTTTTTGTATTCTCTGTTGGAGGAGCATTTGCCAGTCTTCCTTACGTATATTTAATCGGAGGATTTGAAAGAGAGACAAGAATAAAGTTCTTTACAAGAAAACCTATGATATCGAGTGTGGGAATGCTTCTATCCGTTGTCATAGCGAGGTATATACTCGCAAGGTGGGAATATCCAACTCAATATGTAATCTTGTTCTCTTTATCGGCAATCGCCTTATTTATAGCATCCTTTGGCTTTAGAATCGTTGAAGAGAAACCTGCGGTATCAGTCAATAAAGTACCAATACTTGATATCTTGAGAGATATCCCAAATTTGTTTAAAAAAGATAGAAATTTCTTCAATTTCCTCATCTATTCAAACATACTAGGTGCAGCACTGGCATTGATTCCTTTCTACATTGGTTTTGCAAAAGATGTCTTCACGATGGACAGTACAGTCCTAGGATATGTATTGATTGTTCAGATATCTGGAATGTTTGTTGCATCTTTTATATTTCCGAAAATTATAAAAAGTCATGGATTCAAAGGAATTTTAAGATTTCGAATAATCATTCATGCAATACTTCCAATTCTTGCTATTATCATAGCAAAGAATGGATCTCTGTATTCGTATTTAATAATATT
>JBFHKM010000155.1:0-6286 GCA_041595335.1 Sphaerochaetaceae bacterium | reverse complement strand
GGACTTACATTTGGAATAATTGTGGCAATAGTCATTGTAAAACTTGTATTTTCATATCGATTCACAAAAGTCGGTGAGATTGAAGTCTGAAGAGGAATATCTCAGATATAATTGGAGCTTTGAACTCCTGTTTTTGTATAAAAAAGCCACCTACAGTTAAAATATCTGATGGATATATATCAACTGTAAATGGCAATATCAAATTATATGTTCCATAAATTTCATACACAAGTTAAGCTTTCTAAGTATAAATATTATTATATATGAATGGTATAGAATATCAAAATGCAGTCTAGGACTTAGACTGCATCGGAGTCCTTATTTTCTAAGTATTATCTTTCTGTAGCAAACTTTGCAGGTACTTGATCAGCGCCATCCCAGATAATCTGTCTGAAACTCTTTGGATCAGTATTTCCTTCAGTGTTGATGAATAGAATGTTACTGTGTTGGTTGATGTCTAAATATTCTTTAACTTCTTCATTACCAGGTAAAGTAAGTAATTGATATAAAGCACCAAGTGTAACAGCACCTGATTCACCAGAGATAATCATTGGATCACCCTTTAATGGTGTAGCTAGAATTCTCATACCACGAGCTGCAACATAATCTGGAACCTGCATGAATACATCAGCATTTTCTTTAAGAATATCCCAAGCGATTGGAGAAGGTTCACCACAAGCAAGGCCTGCCATGATTGTTGATAAAGAACCACCAACATTGTGTGGTTTACCATCATCTGCTTTTGCACTTTCAAAGATACAACCAGCTTTGTTTGGTTCAACTACGATGAATTTTGGAGTGTTGACACCATTACAAAGAGCTGCATAGAAACCAATTACAGATGCTGCTAATGCACCAACACCAGCTTGTACAAATACATGAGTTGGGTATTCGATACCTTGGCTGCTGAACTGTTTTTGAGCTTCAAGAAGCATTGTTGTGTAACCTTGCATGATTCTTGTAGGAACTTCTGTATAACCATCCCAACTTGTATCACTTATTACTTCCCAACCGTTCTTCTCTGCATCTACAACACACTGGTGAACAGCATTATCATAGTTACCAGGAATAACTTTAACAGTTGCACCGTAAGCTTTGATTGCATCAATTCTAGCTTGGCTAGTTTCACTGTGTACATAAATCATACATTTGTGACCCAACATCTTAGATGCCCAAGCAATACCTCTACCATGGTTACCATCAGTAGCTGAAGCAAAAGTAATTATACCAGTCTTCTTTCTGCATTCATCACTTGTTAAGTAATCAACTGATAATTCATCATCAGATAGACCTAATTTATCTTGGAAGAATTTAAATAGAGCGAAACTACCACCCATAACTTTAAAGCTATTGAGTTCCATTCTTTCGCCTTCGTTCTTAACATAAATACCACCAACTCCTAGCATGTTAGCTAAGTTAGGAAGTGCAGCCAAACGTGTCATGTAATAACCAGGTAATTGGCTGTGAAGATGACGTGCTAATCTAGCTGTTTCAATTGGAAACATTTTCTTTGCTAATGAAATGTCTTTTGTTTCATGAACCTTGATGATTGAATCGATATCTGATTCGCTATGTACTTTCTGCATAATATATTGCTCCTATGTTTTTTCCCTTCTTTAAGAAGGAAAATACATCTATTTTTAATTACGACCACACTGTACCGATAAAGGAAAAGTTAATCAAGATGTAAAATGATAAAAAACAAAATAAATTTAGGATTAGCTAAAATTTTACAGTAAAATAAAATGAATTACTAATAATTAAAAGAAAAAATTAAGTATATGCTCAGTGGTATAATATTATTATCTGTAAATGTACGGATGTTAAGTAGTTTTGTTAATTACTTATTCATTAAGTATTTATTATATTGAAAAATAGGACGTATTTGACTTAATTTTTATGTAAAAATGAAGATGTTCATAATTATAATTATTTGTAACAAAGTTACATAAATTAAAGAATACAATCTTTTTTGATTGCAAAATGTTCTTTTATCCGTAAGGATATAATGTAAAGCACTGTTTTCCTTAATTATTGAGGTATTGAGTTAAAAGACAGATGCTTGATTGAAATATAAAGAGGTTATATATGAAATTTCATGGTTTGATAAAATCTACTCTGGTTGACTATCCTGAAAAATTGGCTTGCACTTTATTCACAGGAGGATGCAATCTTCGTTGTCCGTACTGTCAGAATTCTGATTTGGTTCTGAATCCAGAATCACAACCTTACTTGGATGAAGATGAGATAAACAAATTTTTAGAAAAAAGAAAGCGTTACATGGATGGTGTCTGCATCACGGGTGGAGAACCTCTCATTCAAGAAGGTGTTGTTGAATTCTGCCGATATTTAAAATCATTGGGATATCTTGTCAAACTTGATACAAATGGTACATTACCTGACAAGCTTCAGAACCTCCTGGATTTGAATTTACTTGACTATGTAGCGATGGATGTTAAAAGTGATAGAGCAGGTTATGCTGAATCTGTTGGTTATTCCAACATAAATATTGAACCTTTTGAAAAATCTATAGAAATTTTAAAAAACAGTAAAATTGATCATGAATTTAGGACAACAGTTGTCAAAGAATTTCATAGCATAAAAGAACTTATCAACATTGCAAAGTGGATTGGGAAGGACCAAAAGTACTATCTTCAGACATTCAGCGATAGAGGCTCAAATATACAACAGGGGTTGCATGGCTATGGTGCAGACGAAGAAAAAGCTATGATAAAAGTACTTAAAAATTATATAGATTCAGTGCAAATTAGAGGTATATAGTATATAATAACTTTAAGTTTTGCTTTAGGAAATATTAACATTTACACCATGGATAGCGTCTTATAAAAAATATGGCACTTTATCTTGCGGTATTGAAAAAAGGTTGCTATAATTATATTTAGTTTGGGACTTGCCAAGCTAAAGTTATATTTTTTAAAGGAGAGATGCTGATTATGTATAACGTAACCAAGAGGAATGGGGACATTGTTGACTTTGATATTCAAAGAATTGCTCGTGCTATTGAAAAAGCTTTCAAAGCTACTAAAAGGGAATACAACCCAAACATGATTGATTTCATAGCCTTGAAAGTCACCTCTGACTTTGAAGTTAAAGTAAAAAATCATCTTGTATCTGTTGAAGATATTCAAGATTCCGTTGAACATGTCCTTATTGAGTCAGGTTATGCTGATGTTGCAAAATCATATATTCTTTACAGAAAACAAAGAGAAAAAATTAGAAATATGCAATCAACAATTGTTGATTACAAAGAAATTGTAGATAACTATCTGAAATTGAATGACTGGAGAGTTAAAGAGAACTCAACAGTCACTTACAGTGTTGGTGGCTTGATCCTTTCAAACAGTGGTGCAATCACTGCCAACTATTGGCTGTCTGAAATTTATGATCAAGAAATTGGAGATGCACACAGAAATGCAGATCTCCATATTCATGATCTATCAATGCTGACTGGCTACTGCGCTGGTTGGTCTTTGAAGCAGCTGATCAAAGAGGGACTTGGTGGGGTCACTGGCAAGATAAACAGCAAACCTGCAAAGCATCTATCATCACTTGCAAACCAGATGGTCAACTTCCTTGGTATTCTTCAGAATGAATGGGCAGGAGCCCAGGCTTTCTCATCATTTGATACATATCTTGCTCCATTCGTAAAGGCTGATGGACTCTCATATGAGCAGACAAAACAGAGCATTGAATCCTTCATATTTGGCGTCAACACTCCATCTCGTTGGGGAACTCAAGCTCCATTTTCAAACATCACTCTCGACTGGACAGTTCCTGATGACCTAAAGAATCTTCCTGCAATTGTAGGTGGAAAAGAGATGGACTTCACATATGGTGATTGCAAGAAAGAGATGGATATGATCAACAAAGCATTCATTGAGGTCTTCATTGCAGGTGATGCAGATGGAAGAGGATTCCAGTATCCAATTCCAACATATTCAATCACAAAAGATTTTGATTGGAGTGAGACTGAGAACAACAAACTGCTTTTTGAGATGACATCCAAATATGGGACTCCTTATTTCTCAAACTATGTAAACAGTGATATGGAACCAAGTGATGTTAGGTCTATGTGCTGCAGATTGAGATTGGATTTACGTGAGCTCAGAAAGAAGAGTGGTGGTTTCTTTGGAAGTGGAGAATCGACAGGAAGTATTGGTGTTGTGACACTCAATATGCCTCGACTATCTTATCAAGCAACAGACATAGAGGACTTCTACTCTAAACTCGATAATTTGATGGATGTTGCAGCAAGATCTCTTGATATAAAGAGAAAGATCATAACAAGACTTCTTGAAGAGGGACTCTATCCTTATACAAAGAGATACCTAGGGGGATTTGAGAATCACTTCTCAACAATTGGCCTTGTTGGTATGAATGAAGCTTGCTTGAATGCAAACTGGATCAAAAAGGATATATCTACAGAAGAGGGAAAAGCATTCTCAATTGAAGTTCTCAATCACATGAGAGCTAGATTGGCTGATTATCAAGAGAAATATGGAGACCTGTTCAATCTTGAAGCAACACCTGCTGAAAGCACAGCTTACAGACTGGCTATGCATGATAAGAAGCAGTTCCCAAATATCATAACTGCAACTGAAGGCAATGGAGTCAATGCAACTCCATATTATACAAACAGCTCTCACCTGCCAGTTAGCTACACAAGTGATGTGTTTGAGGCTCTTGAGCATCAGGATGATATGCAGACTCTTTATACATCTGGAACAGTATTCCATGCATTCATAGGTGAGAAACTTTCTAGTTGGAAAGAAGCAGCTCTTATGGTCAAGAAGATATCTGAGAACTTCAAACTTCCTTATTATACATTGAGTCCTACTTATTCAATATGTCCTGAGCATGGATATATTGCAGGAGAGCACTTTACATGTCCTGAATGTGGTAAGGATGCAGAGGTATACAGCAGAATCACTGGTTACTACAGACCTGTTAAGAACTGGAATAAAGGTAAGGAAGAGGAGTACAAAGAGAGAAAGGTCTATGACTTTGAGACAAGTACTCTGTCCAAAGCAGAGAGGGCAATGAAAGCAGAGATGGAAGGATTCAAGGTATCTGGCGAGAAAGATAGGCTTATTCTTTTCACAACTCCTTCCTGTCCAAACTGCAAGATAGCAATGAAGTTCTTGAATGGAGCTGGTATGGAATACGAAGTGATTGATGCAACTGTTGAAAAAGATCTTGCAAATAAATTCGGTATTTTAACAGCACCAACTCTTGTAAGCATCAAGGATGGAGAGGCATCACTGTATGTGAATGCTTCAAATATCAAAGGATATGCAGAGCGAAGAGCTTGAGCTATTTCAGTTATAGAAAATAATAATAGATAAATTTTTGGTCCTCAGTTGATTTGATTTCAATTGAGGACTTTCATTATGTTAACTGTTTTTCGAAGAACATCTCTCTCAGAAAAGTAATTTAAAAAAAATAAAACTTTTTCAATCGGCTTTTAAAAGCCATATAAAAAATTGTCTCAAAATCAATAGATTTATCTTCTATATTTAATTTGAAAACTTATAAAGAATTAGGTGTTTGACGAGTGAAAATCATTAATGAATGAAAAACAAAAAAAGATACAATATTGCACTTTATACTACTGATAGCGTGTGCTATTACATCAAACACTATATCTTGAGTTATAATTTTTAGTCTGATATACTGCAAATCCATACATTTTGTAGGGAATTTAGGGTGAAAAATAATAATATCAGGAGAATATTTAGTATGTATAATGTATCAAAAAGAAATGGCGATATAGTGGATTTCGATATTCAGAGGATTGCTCGTGCTATTGAAAAAGCTTTCAAAGCTACTAAAAGGGAATACAACCCAAGCATGATTGATTTCATAGCCTTGAAGGTCACATCCAACTTTGAAGAGAAAATTGAGAACCACCTTGTTTCTGTTGAAGCAATTCAGGATTCTGTAGAAAAAATTTTAATTGAGTCTGGGTATTCTGATGTTGCTAAATCATACATACTTTATAGAAATCAAAGAGGGAAAATTAGAAGCATGAAATCAACAATTGTTGATTACAAAGACATTGTCAATAATTACCTCAAACTTGAAGACTGGAGAGTTAAAGAGAACTCAACAGTCACTTACAGTGTCGGTGGCTTGATCCTTTCAAACAGTGGTGCAATCACTGCCAACTATTGGCTGTCTGAAATTTATGATCAAGAAATTGGAGATGCACACAGAAATGCAGATCTCCATATTCATGATCTATCAATGCTGACTGGCTACTGCG
>JBFHKM010000154.1:0-6292 GCA_041595335.1 Sphaerochaetaceae bacterium | reverse complement strand
ATGAAACGATCTCTTGGAGGCCAATTCAATCTTCTAAAATTTGCTCTTGAAAATCCAAAATTGACCACAACTTTACCAGCCTATCAGAGTGCAAGTGGTGCATTTGATGCAGCTATGCATTCAATTGAAAGATATTTCACACCAGGTCAGTTAGCTTCATTTACAAAGGCTATTGATGTTGCTGTTATAAAGGATATATTTAAAGAGATAAAATTGATTCTTAAAGATCCAAATGACCTTGATGCTAGAGGTAATTTAATGTGGGGTTCTACCGTATCACATAACACAATAACCAACGTTGGTAACTCAACTCGTGGAGATTGGGCCTGTCATAATCTTGAACATGAACTTGGTGGTATGTTTGATTGTGCACATGGAGCTGGAATTGCTGCAATTTTCACATCTTGGGCAAGATATGTATCACCAAAGCATACTGAACATTTTGCTAATTTTGGATATGATGTTCTTGATATCAAACCAACTGGTGATGTCAAAAAAGATTCACTTAAAATGATTGAAAAAATGGAAGAGATGATTCGAGATATAACAATGCCAACTTCAATTGTTGAATTGATTGGACGTGCGTTAACAGATGATGAGATTGAGATTTTGGCAGATAGAGCCACAGATGGTGGAAAGTCCACTCAAGGAAACTTCAGTGTGCTAAATAAACAGGATGTTATAAACATTTACAGAGGTGCAAATCACTAAAAAAATATATTTATAGAGAGATCAAATTCTCTCTATAAATATCTAAGTATCGTTGCTCCCATAAGTTCAAGAGGAACCTCAATGTTGCTTGCACCAAGTTCCTTTGCAGCTCCAGGCATTCCATATACCACACTGCTCTTCTCATCTTGAGTTATTGTATAAGATCCTGCCCTTTTCAAAGCAGATAGCCCCAAAGCACCATCAGTGCCCATTCCTGTGAGCAATACAGCTATGGCCCCATTCTTATATATCTGAGCGACAGAGAAGAACAACTTATCAACTGATGGACAGTGACCATTAACTTTTTCTCCAGACCTAACTGATAGATATGGAAGATTGTTGTACCCTGTTCTCACCTCAAGATGTTTATCCCCAGGAGCAATATAAACATGATTATCCAATAGTTTCTCACCATTCTCAGCTTCTTTAACTGTATGAGGGAGATCTTGATTCAATCTATTGGCAAACATTTTTGAGAATTCACTTGGAATATGTTGAACAATCACAATAGGTGGCATGTGCTCAGGAAGCTGTCGCAAAATATTAAATATTGCTTGTGTTCCACCTGTTGATGCACCAATTGCAACAATTCTATGAGTGATGTTCTGTTTTTCCTTCAATCGAAGAATACAGTTCTTCTCTGGTTTGTTTATATATGTTCTTCTATAAGCATTCATTATCTTGGAATTCAACTCTTTGAAGAAGTTAACGCGTTCTGATGGCTCTGAAAAATCTGCTTTAAGCAAATAATCAATTGCTCCAGCTTTTATTGCATCAAAAATCTTCTCACTTATGCTGCTCACCACAATAATAGGAATTGGATATTGAGGTATGAGTTGCTTTATAAGGGATATCCCATCAATTTTAGGCATTTCAATGTCACAAGTAATTATCTGAGGTCGAAACTGAATTATCTTATCTATTGCTTCATATGCATCAGCTGCAACAGCAACAACCTCCAAACCGTCAGTAGATTCTATCCCTTTCTTCAGTACTGTACGATAAAAAGGGCTGTCATCAATAATTAATACTTTAATGCTCATTTATTTTCTATTGTTCCTTTCTATAAATTGAGGGTTGTACATACGTCAGCTCGTTCTCTCTATAGTTTATTGCTTCTGATAATCCAAGAATTAAATATCCTCCAATTTCTAGATTATCTTTTAATTTTCTGATCACTTCAAACTTTGTTTCTTTATCAAAATAAATTAAAACATTTCGACAAAATATAACATGGAACTTTCTCTTGAAAGGATATTCAATCTCCAATAGATTGAAGCATCTGAATATGATTTCGTTTCTCAAAAAAGTTTTGATCTGATAATGATTTTCATCTAATTTATCAAAATATCTTGAAAGCCATATATCTGGAATTCCTGTCATCTCTGCTTTAGAATAGATACCTAGATTGGCTTTGCTTATTACCTTTCTAGCTATATCTGTTGCAAGCAGTTCTTTATTCCATTCATTTTTCCCAAAACCAAAGAAATCTTCAAGAATCATTGCAATGGTATAAGCTTCCTCTCCAGTGGATGAAGCAGCACTCCATATTCTCAAATCACCATCAAAAATATTTGATGTAATTTCTGGTAATATATTCTGTTCAAAAAACCTGAACTGTTCATTCTCTCTCAAAAAAAACGTGTAATGAGTTGTTATTTGGTCAATAAAATAGTGTAACTCAGTACCTTCTTTATCTTCAATTAAATATTTATAGTATGCTTGAAATGTAGTCATATTCAAAACTTCAAGTCGCCTTGATAGTCTGAGGACTACCAAAGCTTTCTTGTTTGCTTTTAAATCGACTCCAGCTTTTTCTCTAATAAAAGAGGAAAGCTTGTAAAATTCATCATCTGTTATTTTCATTTAATCCTAATACTTACCAAACTCGTTATCACTCAAATTTATATTATTGACCTTCTTTTGAGCCTCACTTATGTTTGAATTCTTGATTCTATCCCAGTTACTTTTCTGATAGTTCTCAATAACATCTCTTGGTTGCTTATTTTTGTAACCCTTAACAGTGAATTTTGAAAGTTCTCTTCTAAGAAGTACAGCTTGACTTGATAGCTCTTCACTAGCAGCTGCTGTTTCTTCTGCAGTAGCACTTGTTGATTGAACAACATCTGCAATCTGTATGATTCCTTGATTTATCTGATCAATTGCTTTTGCTTGTTCAGCAGAAGATGTTGCAATTTTATTACCATAATCATCAAGTTCATTGACACTCTCATGAATTTCAGAGAAAGCTTTTGAAGTGAGTTCTGCTTTATTTGCTCCAACTTTAATTGAATTCAATGAAGCTTCAATCATAACAGTGGTCTCATCAACAGCATTTGCGCTCTTTGCTGCAAGATTTCTAACTTCATCAGCAACAACTGCAAATCCCCTACCATACTGTCCAGCTCTTGCAGCTTCTACTGCTGCATTCAATGCCAGAATGTTTGTTTGGAAAGCAATATCATCAATAACTTTTATGACCTTGGATATATTCTTAGATGATTCATCAATTCTATTCATAGCATTGACAAGTTCTTCCATATATTCACTACCATTATCAGCTTCTTGTTTTGCTTTTTTGGTCATTTCATTTGCCCTCTCAGCACTCAGGTTATTTTCTTTTACCTGGTTGGAGATATTCTGCAATGAGATGCTCAATTCTTCAATTGCACTTGCTTGTTCGCTTGTACCTTGAGATAGAGACATACTTGAATCGGATACCTGAGAAGCTCCAGCTTCTACCTGATCTGCTGCTTTTATAACAGAACCAATTATCCTGTTTCCATTTTTTATCAAGGCAGTAAATGCTTGACTGAACTGTCCAATTTCATTTGTATTGTTGTTTGGAGTTACAGAAACATCAAAGTTTCCACTTGCCAAACTCTTTGATACTGAAACCATTTCAGTTAATTTGTTCAGTTCTCTGATGATCAAAACTGTTAGAATTGTACATAAGATAGCTGCAATCGAGACTATTATTAACAGAAGTCTTTCAGTAAACTGTGTTCTATCAATGTTGTATTGCATCAATTCATTGACATGATTTGCTTTTTCAGATGCCATGATTGTCACACCTTCTGTTTCAGCATCTATATAATCAATCATTTCATTATTATATAAGAGATAAGCTTCATCACTATCACCATCTTTTGCTAATTCATAAATTCTTTTGACTGTTGCAATTACATCATCTCTTGAGCTTTCATAAGCGTTGAAAGCATCCAAATCTTCTTGATCAAGGCTTGCATCTCTTGCAGCATTGACCAGAGTATCAATTTCAGATGTATAAGCTCTAGCATCATCATATGCATTCTCGATTATTCGATCACTTTTTGCAGTTGCAATTATATATGCTGATTTATCAATCTTCTGAACATTTGATGCAATTTTACTGTAACTGACAATGGGGCCAATTGCTTTTTCTTGTATATTTTTATTGCTACTATTGATACTATCAATTCGTATAATACCGACAACTCCCAAACAAATGCAAAAAATAAATAGCACTACATATCCCGCTATTACGTTCTGTTTGATGTTAGATTTTCTTCCTAGTTTCATGTCTGTTTCCTTATTAGTTTGCTTTCAAATTGTTAATATCTACTTTTGATAATAATTTCTCACCATTCAAAAGCAATGCAACCTTGTCATTATATTGTCCAATACCATCTATAAAATTACTTTCATAAGATGTAATAGAAGGAGATGGAGTTATTTGATCCTCACCTATCTTTACGACTTCCAAAACGGTATCCACAATCAATCCAAGAAATATATTGTCAATTTCTATTATTATTATGCATGTCCTATCATTGTATGATATTTCTGTCTTCTCAAATTTAGCTCTTAGATTCATCACTGGGACAATCATACCTCTGAGGTTTATTATTCCACTTATGAACTTAGGCATACCTGGTACTTTTGTTATGTCTTGAATCCCTATAATTTCTGAAATATTCTTTATACTGATTCCATAACATTCTGCACCCAAAGAAAATGTCAAATAACTATTTTCATTATCAAAAAATTTATCATCCATCATGGCTCTTGAATTATTATTATTTTCCACTGTGTACCCCACTCTCATCTAATGCTATTTTTATTATAGCATAACAATCCAATATCAAGCTAATTCTTCCATCTCTCATGATGGTACAGCCTGCTATTCCATCTATTTCTTTATATGTTTGAAGATAGTCTGGAATAGATTTTGCAACAACCGAATATTGTCCTATAATTTCATCACAATAAATACAGAAATATTCATTCTCTGTATCAACTACAATTATAATTCCTCTGTCCATATCCATTTCTTTCTGTTCCAAATCAAAGATTTTGTTCAATGTAAGAAGTGGATATAGTTTGTCCCTCACTTTAACAAGTTTGTTATCGTTTGGACCATTTATTAAAAGTTCTTCTTTTGCTCTGAATGTCTCAACTACATTTACAATTGGTAAGGTGAACAGTGTTTTGTTTATTCTTATGCTCATTCCTTCAAGAATTGAAAGCAAGAGAGGTATTCTAAGAGATATTGTTGTTCCAACATTCTTTTCAGATTGAATGTGTATGGCACCTCTAAGACTTTTTATGTTCTTTTGAACAACGTCCATTCCAACACCACGGCCTGAGTAATCTGTTACTTCTTTGTTGGTTGAGAAACCAGGAAGCATGACCAGTGATAGCAGGTCTTTTTTACTCATGCTCTCATAAGATTGATCAACCAAGCCCAATTTTTTAGCTTTGTTGTAAATCTCAACGGTATCCATTCCTCGCCCATCATCACTGACTGTGATGAGTACGTTGGAGCCAATATTTTTGGCTTCCAACTTTATCTTACCATTGGGTTCTTTTCCAAGTTTCAGTCTCTCTTCTTTGCTTTCAATTCCATGATCCAGTGCATTTCTGAATATATGCATCAGTGGATCAGATATCAAATCAATGACATTCTTATCAACTTCTGTTTCCTCACCAATAACTTCCAATTCAACAGATTTGTTGAATCGTTTGTTCATGTCGTGAAGAATTCTGTTCATTTTGACCATTGTAGAAGAGAGTGTGACCATCCTTATCGACATCACAATTTCTTGCAGTTCGGTGATCATTTTATGAAGTCTTGCTGCATCTCTGTTGAAAGCAAGAGCTTTGCTGGTGTCAATTTCTTTGGTCTCTGTTACAAGAGGTTCGGCTATTACAATTTCTCCTACAAGGTTCATAAGAAGGTCCAATTTATCCATTCGAACACTGATTATTGGGTCCACTTGCTTTTTATAGGTTGTATTTGCAGTTTTTTTCAAACTTTCAATTTTCTTGTTCACTTCATTCAAAGTATCATCTGGTTTGTCTGATTCTGTTTCTTTTTTTTCTGCAGAGTCCTCAACAATTTCAGTCTCTTGAGAATCATCAGATTCAATTTCTAATGCAGTGCTATCTTCTTCGGTTTGAGATGAATCTTTTTCCACATCACTGTTTTCTTTCGAAGCACCTTCATCACCATTCAATCTTGCAAAGTAATCATCTATTCTCTCAAAAAGATATGATGTATCATCCTCGCCTTCTTCATCATTTTTTATTTTTCTGATGT
>JBFHKM010000153.1:0-6318 GCA_041595335.1 Sphaerochaetaceae bacterium | reverse complement strand
TCCTATTTCAGTGGATTTGATGAGAATGATACCTTTCATGTGGCATCAATCACCAAGAGCATAACATCAGCACTAGTTGGAATTGCAATTGATAGGGGAAAAATTGAGAGTGCTGACCAGAGGGTTTTGGATTTTTTTCCTGAATATAAAATAAAAAGAAAAGAGACCACAATACAGAAAATCACAATCAAGAATCTGCTCACAATGACAGCACCTTATAAATTCAGATCAGAGCCATATACAAAGGTTTACTCAAGTGATGATTGGACAGCATCTGCTCTCAATCTTCTTGGCGGAAAGAAGGTCATTGGAGATTTCAAGTACACAACAGTTGGAACTCAGATACTATCTGGAATTTTAGAAAGAGCAACAGGACAGTCTGTTTTAGATTTTGCCAGAGAGAATTTATTTGCCCCACTCAAAATTAAAGTTTCTGGTAGCACTGCAATAAAAACCAGAGAGGATTATTTTGCTTTCATCAGAAATAAAAATGCAAGTGGTTGGGCATCTGATCCTCAAGGAGTGAATACCGCCGGTTGGGGGCTGACTCTGAGTGCACGAGATATGATGAAAATTGGAGAGCTCTACCTCAATGATGGAGGTTTTCATGAGAAGAAGATCATATCATCAAGGTGGATCAAAGAGAGCACTGAAGAGCAGAGTAGATTCAATGAGCTATCATATGGATATCTTTGGTGGATACTTGATGATGATAGCTTTGCTGCAATAGGAGATGGAGGTAATATAATCTATATCTCAAGAAGAAGTCATGTGATTGTGACAATAACATCAACCTTCATGGCACGAGCGAGAGATAGATTGGAATTGATAAATACAATATTGGAATGGCTTTGAGAGCTGACTTAGAATCATAATAGATTCTTGAGATTACAAGATATAATATCAATCATAAGCAGCATTGGCCTTCTCTAAATTGAGCCGATGCTGCTGAAGTTATGATCACTCTTCATCAGCCTTCAATACAGCATTCATCATAACAGTGGCACCTGCTGTGCACTGCTCTGGTGATGTATATTCTCTTTCACAGTGACTGAGACCGTCTTTAGATTGAACAAAAACCATAGTTGTTGGAATCATATAGGATGCAAACTGTGCGTCGTGACCTGCACCTGAGTGTACGTACTGATGAGATACTCCAGATTCCTCTGCAGCTTTCTTAACATAAGAGACCAACTTCTTATCCCAATAAACAGTGTCTCTATTCCATGATTTTTCAACCTTGCAGGTGCACCCACTCCACTCTCTATCAGCACAGCTTTTGACAATCTTCAGCACCTCATCAAGAACCTTTGAATCTTCATGACGTACATCAATGCAGAAATCAAAGTAATCTGGAACACAGGTATGAATGCAAGGATGACAATCGACCTCTCCTGTGGTGTAAACAAGTTCAGGATGACCAAGTCTGTCTATTTCTTCATGTAGATACACAAGAGCTTGAGATGCAGCAAAGAAAGCATCCTTGCGCTTCTTCATTGGGAATGTTCCTGCATGAGTTGTCTGTCCATAGAATTTCACACGATAGTTGAACATGCCAAGAACACAGTCAACAACACCAACATCATTGCCGGCATCTTCTAGAATTGGACCCTGCTCAATATGAAGTTCAAACATGCACTTGTATTTATCACGACTCAATCTATTTCTTTCATCACCTTTGAATCCTGAATTATCGAGAGCCTGGCCAAAAGTGGTCTCACCGGTGAGAACATCCCTTGTTGCAAGTTTATCTTCCTTGCGAAATTTCTCTTTGACGTTGTCTGGAAGATAATCATAACAGACAATTCCAGAGCACATCATAGCAGGTGGATAGAGGGAGCCCTCTTCATTTGTCCATATCATGGCAGTTATTGGATGGGTGTGAGGAATCTTCTCACAGACTATTGTTTCCAGAGTCTCCATAGCACTTATGACTCCCAATATGCCATCATAATTTCCACCATTTTTAACGGAATCTACATGAGATGCCATGACTATACGTTTTGCATCAGGATCACTTCCTGATATGGTTGCATACAGATTTGCAAGATCATCAACTTCAATTGTTGCCCCAATTGCCTTCATACGTCTTATGAACTCATCTCTTGCCTGAATGGCTTCAGGAGAGAGGGAGTAACGTGTTATTCCACCATGACCTGCATCACCATATGATGAAAATGTTTTTATTTTATCTTTCATTCTTTGTAAACTACATCTGTACATACATATCCCCTTTGAACAAATAAATTATTCAACCCATTCAATATATAATTTTTTAAAACCAATGCCTACAATTTCCTCTTTTTTTATGCACTTTCAGTTGATTGATTTATTATGGGGATACAAAAAAAGCACCAAGCCTGATTGGGGCAATTGATGCTTCTATTTTTTGATGATGTGATTCAGTTTTATTGAGATTTTATTTCTCAGGAGCTACGTAATCAGGATCCTCTGCCAATACCTTAGCAAGTTCTGCAGCCATCTCTTCTTTACATGAACCACATACTGTTCCATAGTTTGTGATCTGCTGTAAATCTTCCAATGTGCTGACACCCAACTGATCATGGAGATCTTTAACATCACGGTTTGTAATATCTTTACACTTACATATCTTTCTAAGTGCATTTTTGTTGTAAGGATTGTCCATATCATGTTTGAAAAGATAATCATCGATAGCTGTTCTGAGTGCATCATCACCCAATACAGAGCAATGAAGCTTGTTATCAGGAAGAGAGCCCAACTCATTGGTGATATCATTTGCAGAGATCTCATAGGCATCTTTGAGAGTCATACCCACTGCCATCTCACTTATCATTGATGTACTTGCAATAGCTGAAGCACAGCCATAAGTTTTCCATTTAAGCTTGGTAATCTTTCCGTCTTTTACTTTGATTCCGATTTTCATCTGGTCTCCGCAGGAAATAGCTCCTACCTCACCTTCTCCATCAGGTTGGAAATCGTCATCCTTCTTCCAAATATTACGAGGATTCTTAAAATGATCCTTAACAATATCTGTGTAAACCCAACCAGCTTTGATTTGGTCTTTATAATCCATATATATCACCCCAATTAATTTCGTTTATATTCAACACAAAAATCTGTGTTGAAACTCTTCTTTTAAAGAATACTAAGATATCGAAAAAAGTAAATATCTTTTTTAAATTATTATTTGTAACTGAAAAGTCTTATTCACTTTTAAAGTTATTAAAATCGAGATCATCCATAGAGCTCCAAAGATTCTTTGACAGCTCATTGAAATTGAATATATGATTTTTCACATACACCTTCTCTTCAATCTCTTTCTTTGCTCTGTCCACATCAATGGAGTTCAGATCAAAGAGAGTATCTTCCACAACTTCATAACCAGCCTCTTTCAATTTATCTGCAAATTCATCAAATGGCTTATTGTTTCTTCTGCAATATTTTTCAACACTCAATCGTGTCAGACTGTGTGTGTTTATTATATAATTGGATACATTGATTATATCAGGTTCATTTGGAAAGTAAGCAAGAGATCTCTCTTTTGGCCAGAACTTCTCCTTACCACTTACAGGCATCTCACAGAGGTTGTAAAACAATTGATTTATTTTTGTCTGTCTGAACTTTATTATGAAGTTGGCACGAGGATGAAAATCTTCATTCAATGTTGCCTCATAAACAAATGCGTCCTGTCGAGTTGGACGAAGAAAAGGTTGAACTCCAATGGATTTCATCTTCAGATTGTCATCGATTCCATCTATCTCATAGCCTCTAAAATATCCATAACCATCGAGAATTGGATAGAACGTATTGTTATCCAAGCTGTATGTAGATGCAAAGAAGAGTGCTGTTGCAATATCTGAAGTCAGATCAATGTAAGTTGTTCTTAGACCATAGTGCTGTGCTATTGCCTTGAAATCCACATAAAAGCCCTCCTCTCTCGCTTTCTTTATCTGAGGAAAGTGAAGCAGAATCTGTTTGAAGTCTGATATTTTGATTCTATCAATAGCTATCTTGAGAAGGTCTCTTTCATTGTCTAAAGACCTATCTCTGAAAATATTGGCCACACAGTTCTCATAATATTGATTCTCCCCTCTGTAAAGAAGGATGCAACCATCCTTGCATATGGGTCTTCCAAAATTACCAGGAAGTGGATACTTGTTCAAAGTTCCAATTTTTTCTTCAACATTCTTCTTCTTGAGAATGTTTGATTCTGCATTTCTTTTTATCTTCAGTATTGGATGATTTGGATCTAAAAATTCAATAACATCAAATATGTTGTCATATATTCTATCTTCGCTCATAATCATTATTTCCTAGAATTTAAAAAAGTTTCAGAATAATTATCAATAAAAAAGTATTTCTGAAATCTATTCCATTGTTATTTTAACAATTTTTTAATCACCTTAAATATAGAGAAAGTAGTTCGGTGATAAACTTTATTGTACATGTATTTTTTAGGATTTCTTACCCAGCCATAACCTCTGGCATCTTTATTCCAGCTCTATGTACAACATCACGCTTGAGGCTGGTTCTTGCCCTAAGGCTTTTTTTCAAACTAGGTTTTCTCATTCCAATTTTCATAATTAAATATTATTCCTCTTTGCAACAGATGTAAACAAAAATACAGGAGAAAATAAAAAAATACATATTAATGATATAAATTGGTATATTTAAACCAAAACTTTCAGTTATCTACTTTACTGAATTGCAACAGTGAATTATTATTTTATTTATATTACTTTCACTGACTAAATAAATTTATTCATATTAAATAAGTTTTATGTTATTATAAGTTAATACTGAAAAAGGTGGTATGAAATGAGCATGAATCCAATGAGATCCAGTGAGATAAGAGTTCACAACATAAATATGGTATTAGGCGAGATTTACAAACACAGAGAATGTGGTGTATCTCAATCTTCTCTTGTTTCATCAACAGGCTTGAAAGCACCAACAATATTTAGAATATTTGGGGAGCTTGAAGAGAGAGGTTCAATCAAACCGTTCAAAGCCAAAAAAAACAAAAATAAAGAGACAAAAAAAGGCAGAAGACCTGTTCTATATACAATTGTTCCAACTTCAGTGTATTCCATTGCACTTGAATTCTATGCCGGATCATTGAGCATTGGACTTTTTAATTTTGCAGGAAATCGCATATCAAAAATAGATCTGATCATGGAAGAAGATCAGAACATTGAGCAGGTTGTTGATCTGATTGTAACTCACGTAAATGACATAATCGAGGAGAACAATGTTGCAAGATCCAAGATTCTTGGACTTGCTGTTGCAGCTCCAGGTCAAGTTGATATTGTAAACAAGAAAGTTCTTTATTATCCAAGAATTCAGGGCTTGATTGATTATCCTCTGGCCTCTGTTCTTGAGAAGAAGTTGAACATGAATGTAATTCTTCAGAACAACTGCTCGGCCCTTGCCTATGGAGAATACCTATATGGTAAGGACATTGAACACGATGACAATCTGTTCACATTCATAATCCGCCGTGGTGTAAATGGTGCTCTTGTCAGCAATGGTAAGCTATATCAAACAATTCGTGGAACAACACTTGAAACAGGACACATTCCAATCAACTTTGAAGGTCCAAAGTGCACATGCTCCAGAAAAGGATGTCTTCAGGCATACATACTGAACATCAACAATGAAGATTCAAATCCTATCTTCTCCACGCTTGATTCAAATGAAGATAAAAAGATGGTTGACGACATTCTAGAGGAGGCTGCAAGATACCTCACATTTGGTATGGAATCAATAATAACCTTCTTCTCTCCTTCAACATTTGTAATTGAAACATGCAGCGATGATGTATCAAAAAAATTGGCTGAGAAGGTTCAAAGAAATCTTGATGAGAACAAAGAAACAAGCTTCATTCCGCATATAAATGTATATGGAAAGAAGTATGACAAACTGACAACACAGCTTGGTCTTGTGGAACTGTTGGTGCAGGATTACCTCAAATAAATAAATTAACTCTCTTATAAGAGCTACTAAAAATATTGAATAAAATGTTTCGTGTTGAATTAATTGACATGAAGCATTTTTTTTAAACTTTCACTCCTTTTTCAGCAAATTTGATTTATAAATTACTACACAAAAAGAAAGCTATATTTTATAGTTTTTCAATCTATAAAAACTTATCTTATAAAAAACACATTTTTACTTATTTTACTATATATTTAAAACTTAAAACTTTTATTTACATATAATATAAGTATTTAAAAAATCATCAAACAACAAATCATTCCTATTATTTTACTAAATATTTGAAAATATCAGAAATTGGATATCGTTTTGTCATAAAATAAATTTGACATAAAAAAT
>JBFHKM010000152.1:0-6381 GCA_041595335.1 Sphaerochaetaceae bacterium | reverse complement strand
TCACAACAACAGTGGGTATTGGAGTTAAGGTCGAGATGGATTGGTTTGAAAACTATTAAAAACTGAAATTATTGATGCAAACAGCGATGTTTTCTCGTAATAATCTATGAGGTTATTATAATGAAGAAAATATCGCTTTTTTTATCTGTATTGTTTTTGTTGATTCTTTCATCCTGCGAGTTGAAGCAGATATTGCCAGATACAAGGATATTCTATGTTGGAGTGGCTCTTGATTACAAAAATACAAATGTGAACTCTCTGCATGGAACTCTGAATGACGGATATGAAATGGAGAAAGCTTTCAATAAAAATGCCAAAAAATGCAATGAAAGATTTTTCAACTACTCTCTTTATCAAGAGGGATTTGATCATGATGAAGATACAATTTCATCACCCAACTATCCATCAAAATTGAACATACTTTCAGCATTTGACGACATCTCTAAAAAAGCGGAGAAAACTGATATAACAGTATTCTATTTCTCGGGTCATGGCTCTAAAGAAGGCGGAGCTCTTCTTTGTGGTACCACTGATTCAATTGGTGGAAAGACAATGACAGATATAAATGTAATTGATGATAGATATCTTCTCACTCCAATTGAGATAAAGCACAGAATGAGCAAGATAAAAGGAAAGAAGCTTATAATTGTTGACTCCTGTTATTCTGGCAACTTCTACAGTGATTCAGAAGATACAGTGGATATCTCTGAAAGAGATGATTACTATCAAAGCAGTTTTGAGAAATTCTTTGACAACAATGAGAGCTCTTCAGACAAAGACATCTTCATCCTGTGTGCAACAGAGAGTGATAACTTCTCACATGAGCCATCATCACTTCTTCACTCTCACCCTCATGGTTATTTCACAAGGGCTCTTTTAGAAGGAATTGGATGGAATTATGGAGAGTATGGTACTGTCACAAACAAAACTGAAGAATCGGTTGTAGCAGATGATGGCATACAGGGTAAACTTGGTCATGGCAATCCTCCTGCATGCTACAGCTCAAATTCATTGAGCATTGATAATCTTTATCGTTACATCAAAGAGAATCAGGATATACCCCTAAAAATCACAGATGGACAGAGAAGCCACCAGCACCCAAGGGTGAGCGGTGGCCGTAAAGATTTGATTCTGTTTCAATATTAGAAGTTGATATCTTCGCTCTTGATCTTCTCAATTTCATCACGAAGGGCTGCAGCTTTTTCAAATTCAAGATCCTTTGCATAATTGAACATCTCTTTCTCAAGTTCCTTTATGTATTTCTTTCTGTCCTTTTTAGCTAGAAGGTTGTAGCCAGATCGTCTGATATCAATCTCTTCTTTGACATCCTCAATGGCCTCTTTCTTATCTCTTTCAATGAGGTCCTCAATAGCTTTATCAATTGTAGTTGGAGTTATACCGTGCTCCTCATTGTACTGCATCTGAACCTCTCGGCGTCTTTTTGTCTCTCCGATGGCCTCTTTCATTGCATCAGATTCTCTATCTGCATACATGATGACACGGCCATCTGAGTTACGTGCTGCACGACCAATTGTTTGAACCAGTGCTGTTGCAGAACGAAGGAAACCAATCTTATCTGCATCAAGAATTGCAACAAGTGATACCTCTGGTAAATCGAGTCCCTCACGGAGCAAGTTGATACCAATCAAAACATCAAAAACACCTTTTCTGAGATCTCGTAAAATTTCAACTCTTTCTATGGTCTCAATTCCACTGTGAAGATATCTGACCTTCAATCCCAGAGAGAGAAGATAATCAGTTAGATCCTCACTCATCTTCTTTGTGAGTGTTGTTACAAGAACTCTTCTGCCTTGCTTTGTTGTCTTCTGAATCTCGTTGTAGAGATCTTCCATCTGACCTTCAGATCTTCTCACTTCAATGACAGGATCTAGAAGTCCAGTTGGTCTTATGAGCTGCTCAACAACATTGTCAGTCTCTGCATTTTCCAATCTTCCTGGTGTTGCAGATACATAAACTCTCTGACCAACTTTCTCATCAAATTCTTTGAATTTCATAGGTCGGTTATCAAGAGCTGATGGAAGTCTGAAGCCATAATTGACAAGGTTCAATTTCCTTGATCTGTCACCTTCATACATGGCGCCAACTTGAGGAAGTGTTACATGAGATTCATCGATGAATGTGACAAAGTCATCTGGAAAATAATCAAGCAAGACTGCAGGTCTCTGACCTTCCTTTCTTCCTGTCAGAGGTCTTGAGTAGTTCTCAATTCCTGAGCAATAACCAATCTCTTTGAGCATCTCAATATCATATTCAACACGACTTTTAATTCTCTCTGCTTCCAAGAGTCTGCCCTGGGATGTGAAGTATTCTATTCTCTCTTTGAGTTCGTTTTCAATGACTTTTATTGAATTCAAAACAGCTTCATGAGGCATAACAAACTGCTTAGCAGGATACAGAGAGAACTGCTCAACACTGTCGCCTTTCTTGCCACTGATTGGATCAAACCATGTTATTGATTCAATTACATCCCAATCAAGTATTATTCTGATGGCATTCTCTAGGTAAGATGGACAGATCTCAATTACATCCCCTCTGACTCTGAAACTACCTCTTGTCAAAACAGCATCATTTCTTTCATACTGCATTCGAACCATGGCCTCGATATCACTTTTATGGTCAAATATCTCACCTTTCTTGAAGACATGAACCATGTCCTTCAGATCAACAGGAGAGCCCAAACCGTAGATACATGATACAGTTGAGACCACGATTACATCACGACGTTCCATCAAAGAGAAGGATGCACTCAATCTGAGTCTATCAACCTCTTGATTTATATCTGCTGTTTTTTCTATGTAAAGATCACGTCCTGGAACGTATGCTTCAGGTTGATAATAATCATATGTTGATACAAAATATTCAACAGCATTGTTTGGAAAGAAGGACTTGAACTCTCGATACAGCTGTGCTGCAAGAGTTTTGTTGTGGGATAAAATGAGTGTTGGTCGGTTGATCTTTTCAATGACCTTTGCCATTGTGTATGTCTTACCCGAACCGGTAACACCTTTCAATATCTGACTGTGCTCTCCATTTTCAAAACCTTCTGCAAGTTTTTCAATTGCCTGACCTTGGTCTCCCGCTGGCTCATAAGGAGATACAACATGGAGAGGAAGTTGCGCTTTACCAGATGCTTTATGATAGTTCTCAATTAGCTCTCCTCCCCAATTTATCTTCTTCTTATCATCTATATTTTTTTCTTTATCTTCCATTATTCTTCAACCTTGTTTATGTCTTGGGCTCTTTCAACCAAAGTAACGGTTATCTCTTTTTCCTTTCCATCTCTCAATATGGTGAGTTTTGCTTTGTCACCCATTTTGGTTGTCAAAAGAGCATTGTAATAATCATTGTAAGTGTGAATGCTGCGACCATTTATCTCAGTGATCACATCACCACCCAAATAAATAACCGACTTACCATAACTTACCTTCTGATCTCCACCTCTGAGTCCTGCACTCTCAGCCTCACCACCCTTTTCAACCTGTGATACCAATATTCCATCTGATATAGATAGATCATTGTATTGAGCCAATTGTTTTGTCAGTTGAAGTGGAACGATATCTATCCAACCACGAAGGACCTTACCATTTGTAAGCAAATCAGGAAGCAATGATAATATTGTATCAATTGGAATTGCAAAGTTCATACCTTGAGTATCACTTTGAGTGTAGATTGAAGTATTCATTCCAACCATCTCACCATGACCATTGAGAAGTGGTCCACCACTGTTACCGGGATTGATAGCTGCATCGGTCTGAATCATTCCAATTGCAAGAGTCTCATCCTGTGTTTGGACAGCTCTGTTCAATCCACTTACAATACCTGTTGTTAATGTTCTATCATAACCAAAAGGATTTCCTATAGCTAGAACCTTCTGGCCTATTTTAAGACCATTGGAGCGACCTAATTTTATGGGAATCAAGCTCTCATTCTCTTCAATTTTAATTACAGCAATATCATCAACTTCATCAAGACCAACTACCTCTGCTTTGTGAGAGCTCTCATCAACAAGGGTGACGACAATATTATCTGAATCACCTACAACGTGATAGTTTGTGAGAATCTCACCAGCATTTGATAGAACTATACCAGATCCTGTGGTTGTTGAAATTGTACCATCACTTGATTGAGTGGTACTGCTTATATAAACAACACTGTTTTCTGTTTTTTCATATACATCGATGTTCTGTTTCTCATCACTTGTATATTCCCAACTGCTTGAATCACCAAGAATCAAGGAGACACCTTCTTCATCATAAAAAAGATCTCCAACCTCAACTCCACCTAGAGATAGGAGAGCTCTCTCTCCTTCACTATCCAAGATCTTCTCAACATTGGATCTCAATTCATCCCTATCATATTTTGTCTGTATCTTTATGCTCCATCTATGAAGAAAAAGCAGAACCACTATTACAATCAATGTAATTATTGCTATTTTCAAGTAAGAAAACTTACGATTATTTTTCGAATTATCCATGAATTAATAGTACATAGTATAGCGAGGTAAAACAAGATGAAATTTTAAAATCATCTGTTTTTATATAAATTTTATCTTGCCATCTTTAGGAGAGTTATCTGATAATTCAAGAGATTTATACTGTATAGAGAATGGCAGTAAAAAATTTGTGCAGTCTTCGGGAAAACGTGCAATATTTTTGGGATCATGAGCATCAGCATTGGCGATGACTTTAAGATTTGGATAATTCTGTGCTATCTTCCAGAATTCTGCAATTGGATATGGATGTCTGAACTCTCCCTCAACATAGATCTCCTCTTTTAAGATACCATTTCCATTGACCTCCAGAGGAATATCATAGGCAATTGCACATTCAATGATATCCTTTGATACAGCTTCAGCTTCCTTATCGAAATGATGATACTGTATTGCAAATAAATCTGGATGAGCTGCAAAGCTGAACAGTCCCGATTCAATTGAATCGATGTACTGTTTGGAGTAAGCAAATAGCTCTTTCTTACCCATTATGTAATGATGAAGAGGAAAATCTTTTTCGGTTGAAGTCTGAAGATAATGAACACCAGTTATGAGGTAATCCAATCTTTCTTTGAGCTCTGTCATGTAATTCTTGTACTCTTTATAGTAATCGCATTCCAAACCAGATAGAACAACAAGCTTGCCATCATAATCTCTCTTCTGTCTCTCAACATCATTTAGATATGTATCAAGCATCTTGTAATCCATTCTAGATTTTGACCAACGATTCTCTCTCACAGGACAGTGCTCACTGAATCCCAAAACCTTCATATTAGCATCAATTGCACCATCACAATAATCTTTTAAAGTACCAACTCCATGCCCACAGTAAAAAGAGTGAGTGTGAAGGCAATATTCACCGAATTTAACTTCCATTTTTTATTTATCTTCCTCAATATTTAATAAATGTTGCTCATATGTCTTGGCCATGAGCATTGTTCCATCTTTCAGATGATTGTAATAGAGATAATCACCAGAGGCTGGATGAACTGCAGCTTTCAATGCATCAGCACTGATTGAACATATTCCACTTGGAACCAGTCCTTTCTTTCTTCTTGTATTGTAGTCAGTGATCTCATCATACACACTCTGATCTATATCAGACGAGTACACCCCAAGTTCATAACAAGTGGTGGCATTGATTCCAAGTGGCATATCAGAAAGCAATCTATTGTGTATCACCTGGGATATCAGAGGCATCTGATTCACATCATTGGTCTCTGCTTGAATCAAAGATGCAATTATCAATGTCTGCTCCACACTGTAAATAGAAGATGCAATATCAGAGAGATAGGGAGATAGAGCGTTGAGCATTGCATAATACATATTCAATGCAAGTTCATCTACATCAAAAGGCTCATCAATTTTATAGGTACCAGACAGGAACCAACCTTCAACAAACGTCAATCCATATCTATCACAGATTTGGGTGCATTCTTCAACAAACTCACCCTCTTCTATTAGCTTTCTTTTTACAAGAACATCATCAATTTGATTCAGTGTCATTCCTGGGTAAATTTTAACAGAGAGATTGCTCTTCACGCTTATCATATCAGCAACATCTTCCATTGTCATTGCAGGTGTCAGATAATATGTTCCAACGTTTATCTTGCTGGTTATGTTGTTGTCTATCATGTAATTCAGTGCAGATTCTTCATCAAAGAATCCACTCAAAGAAATGAGATATGCAACATTTTTTGCACTCATTCCTCTCTCGATGACCAATTCAAAAGATTGGAAATCATCCCCTGTTTCTGATGGTTTTATGATCTCTTTGACATCATCAGTCTTACTTACCTGAATGGAATCTTGAGGATTTTTGGCATCACTTTTTAAAAGTTTCTGTTCAATTGATGATGATTGCAGAGCTC
>JBFHKM010000151.1:0-6438 GCA_041595335.1 Sphaerochaetaceae bacterium | reverse complement strand
TTGCAGAGACTCAGTGAGGTTGACTGTGATGTTGTTCTCTTGGATAAAGGAATCGAGGACATCCTATTCTTCTGGAGAAATTCAAATGATTTAGAATTTCCTAATTGCAAAGACAACTCTTTTGTAGATAAAGTTTCCTGTATGGTAGGGGACTCTCTCTCTGATTTGATTGTATATCTTGATGCAAGTGATGAAGTTCTTAACCTGCGAAAGACATATGATGATACAAGAAGCAGAGGCTTCTTTGAACAATACATTCAGAACTACAGAGAGAAAGAGAGAGAGTATTTCTTAGATATTGGAGCACATATAATTCAAACAGACCATCTTGAAGTAGATCAGATTGCTTTTAAAATTGAAGAGCTTGTATTGAAGATGAAAGATAAATGAGATTGATATAGAAAATGATCTCTTGAGAAGCATATCAGTGAAACTTTATTTTTAGTAGATGTGTTAAAGATAAAAATAAATATAAATATATTTTACTCAATAAATCCTTTGTAATCAGTGGAATTATCATATTTAAAAGGACATTTGATTCATCTTTCTCATACTTTTCTGATATATTAATTTTTAATAGCAATTGTTACTTTTTTTAACAATTATTATAATAGGGTAAATCGTTAATAGAGGTAGTGTAAATGAACAAAGCCGAAGAATTAAAAAAATGCAGTAAATCAAAACTGATAGAGACATTGTTATCACTTAAGTGTGATGAAGCAAAAGAAGCAGTCGAAGACCTTTTAGATAAAAATAAATACTATAACTTTTATATGTCTAGAATCGGTAATATAGGTCTTGATTTAATTGATGAAAGTTTTGGTGATCCTCTACCTCCAGCAGAATGCAAAGAAGTGGTAGTTGAACTAGTAAATCAGATAAAAACAAAAATTGACAATCCTAAAGATGGCTGCAATCTCATGGTTGAGTTATACAAAAAGCAGCTGCTTATTGTTCCTTATGCACCATCTCTTCAGGAGCTGTTTGATGTGGAATTTGCAAACCTTTTTGCATATTACGCACAATCTTGGAAGAAAAGAAATGGCCTCATAAAGTTGATTTTCACAACAATAGTAGCACGTGGTGGAATTCTCATGCTTCCATTGATCAAAAAAGCCAATAAATATTTAAGTGAAGAAGAAATAATCATTATAGCTGAAAACTTAAAAAATGTTCCTAATAAAACAGATGGTATAAACAAGATCATTGAAACTCTTCAATCCTTTATTGAGATGTAGGTAAATACCTGATGGATAATATAAATAATGTGCTCTGGTACAGTCTTGGTGCGTTTGATTATTTTCTTGATAAAGAAGATAAGAACAAATCAGCTGTATTTGATAATTGTGATATAGAGACAATTGAGAATCAGATAGCACAGTTTCACTATACTGAAGAAGAGTGCGAATCTAAAAGAAAAGAAATAAAGAAAAACATTCAGAACCGACAGGTATTTGATGAAAAACAGCTCTTCAATAAGAAGCAGGTTGAATATATTTTTAATCTTTATGACAGAGATGGATTGAAATCATTGAACTCTTTCGTAAAAGAGACTACCTCTGAGATAAAAAGTGGTGATCTGAATGATGATGAAGATATTTTGAATGACAGACTGTTTAAAATAGAATCTTTCATATATTTGAAGAATGTTACAGATTTAGACACCTTTGACCTTTTCGCTTATTATTCAAAAGCAATTGTGCTTTTGAATTTGACCATCGATTCTTATTCAGATTCTGACAGAGACTTCTTCTATAGGTGTGATGATATAAAACAGAAACTGTATCAACTCATAAGAGATGCAATTTTTGATATATATTATGACGGAAAAAATAAAAAAGATTTGATCTTTTGTCTAAAAACATTTGAAATTTTAGATTTATTTACTATATTTAATGCAAGTATTCAGGTATTTCCTACCTCTATGGTAGACTATTTATTGCATGAGCTTTATGTTGATAATGAAAAAGATGTTTGGCCTATCAATAGATATCATTGTTTTAAGATGTTCCTCCTTGAAATGAAGGATCCACTTGATGATGAATATCTTGAATTGTACGATGAGTATTTTCCAATTGAAAATGACAATGCTTATCTGATGATGGCTCTGAAGGCCCATTATAATGGGGATGAATCATCAACAGAGGAATATTTGAATTTAATCAACAGTGATAATTTGAATACTAATTATGAATCTTATTATTATGACTTATTGAACTTGCCAGACGGCGATAATTCAAAGAACTATAAAGATACAGATGCAATATTAGATTTGATTGAGAGCAAAGATAGAGAGAATTTGAATGAATATCTGACATCTTTCAATACAAATTCTTTGAGTGGTTATGCTCTTTTAGAATGTGTGAAGGCCATGCTTGATGCATCAAGATATAATTCAATTGAAGCAGAGACAATACTGTATTGCTCTCCAATATCACTGAACAATTATTTGAGCAGAGATAGCAGTCTTATCCAGGATGATGATATAGCTGAGTTATATATTTTCTCAACGATCCTTCTGAATTTGAATTTAGTTGAGGAAAGTTGTATCTTACTCAGTGCATTGAGAGGCAGAGTCTCTCAAGCAAATGAGATTGTACTGAATACAATAGCTGTTCAACTTGAGATGAGCAGAAAACTTTTGGGTTATAAAAATAAATAGAGATTGATAAGATTTACGTGATCGATTTAAAGGATAGTGAAATGAGTGAAGAATTAAGAATTGCAACTGTTGGTGACATAAAAATTGGTAAGGGATATCCTATAAGCGTGCAGACAATGTACGACAGTCCTGTTCCACATGATAAGAAGAAATTGGATGAATTGCTTGAGAGAATGAACTCTTTGAATGCAATGGGATGTGATATCATGCGTTTCAGTTATCCAACAGATGATGACAGAGAGGCATTCACATATTTAAATGAAAGATCCACAATGCCTTTGGTTGCAGACATTCACTTTGATTATAAGATGGCATTGGCTGCTATTGAATGTGGATTCAAGGCAATAAGAATCAATCCTGGTAATATAAAGCATAGATGGAAAGTAGATGAAGTTGTGAGATCTGCAAAGGAGCACGGCTGTGCAATCCGTATAGGACTCAACTCTGGTTCCATGCCTGATGGAAGTGGCAGAAAGGCCGTCATCATGGTAGATAATGCTCTCAAATACATACAGTGGTTTGAAGAACTTGGTTTCTACAACACAGTTGTATCTTTGAAGTCAACAAACCTAGAGGAAACAACCGAAGCAAATGAATTATTTGCATCAAAGAGTAACTATCCACTTCACATCGGTGTCACTGAAGCTGGTTCTGTTGTATCATCGGTTGCTCGATCTACTTGGACTCTTGGAAATCTAATTACAAAAGGCATTGGTGATACAATGCGTATCTCCATTACAGGAAGCATCGAGGATGAGGTATTTGCCGGCGTTGAAATTCTGAGGACCCTTGGACTCAGAAACACTGGTGTCAGAATCGTGAGCTGTCCACGCTGTGGAAGAAACTCTTTCGATTCAATTGGCTTCTTGAAAGAAGTTGAACCAGATCTATTGAAATTGAAGAAAGATATATCAGTTGCAATAATGGGCTGTCAGGTCAACGGACCTGGAGAGGCCAAAGGTGCTGATTATGCAGTAACTGGTCTTGGTACAAAGGTCTTCTTGTATAAGAAAGGCGTACTCGCACAGGAAGTTACACGTAAAAATGCTAGAAAGGCATTATTGGAGGCCATAGAGAATGGCGACTAATAAATTAGTCATTAAAGGTGCGCGAGAGCACAACCTAAAAAATATTGATCTAACTTTACCTAAAGATTCACTGATTGTTGTCAGTGGTCTTTCTGGAAGTGGAAAGAGCTCACTCGCATTTGATACGATATTTGCAGAAGGGCAGAGAAGATATGTTGAATCATTGAGTGCTTATGCAAGGCAGTTCTTGGGACGACTTGAGAAACCAGATGTGGATTATATGGAAGGTCTCTCTCCCTCAATTGCTATTGAGCAGAAATCAACAAACAAGAATCCACGTTCCATTGTTGGAACCATAACAGAAATATATGATTATTACAGACTTCTCTGGGCTCGAGTTGGGACTCCATACTGTCCTAGCTGTGGACGTGAGATCACTGAAATGGGAATTGATCAGATAATTGATTCCATCTACACCTATGATGATAATTCAAAAATTATGGTATCAAGTCCCGTTGCAATCGGAAGAAAGGGCGAGTACAAAAAAGTATTCCATGATGCTCAGCATGCAGGTTTCCAAAGAGCCAAAATTGATGGTGAGATCAAGATGCTTGAGGATGTAACATCTCTAGATAAAAAGTTCAAACATAACATTGATATAATTGTTGATAGATTGGTTTTGAATGAAGAGAACAGAACTCGTCTTTCCGATTCTCTTGAAACAGCTATCGATATGAGTAATGGTCTTGTAAAAATAACATTGTTCACAAAGATGGACGATGGAAGTACCAAAGAATTTGAAGAGGTGTTCTCACAGAAGAACAGCTGTCCTCACTGTGGTATAACAATTCCTGAACTTCAACCAAGACTCTTCAGTTTCAACAACCCTTATGGAGCATGTCCTACATGTCATGGTCTTGGTGTTGAATCTCAATTTGATATTGATAAGATAATTCCTGATTTCTCTTTGAGTTTCAATCAGCATGCCATAAAGACTCACAATCCAACAGCATCATGGAACAACAGTGAGTTCACAGCTCTTGCTAAAGAGCTCAATTTCTCTCTTGATACTCCAATCAAAGATCTACCAAAGAAGACTTTGGATATAATCTTGAATGGTTACACAAAGAGAAAACTGAAGATGATTTTCATTTCAAAAGATGATGGAATGAAGCTTGAGCAGAGCAAGAAGTTTGAAGGTGTTTTGAAGCAGCTTCAAAGAAGAGAGTATCAAACAGGATCCCATCAGATGAGAGCATGGTATGAATCATTCAAATCATCTCATGTCTGTAAATCATGCCATGGAAAAAAACTCAGAGAGGAAGCTCTCAATGTAAGAGTGCAGGATAAAAACATCATGGATGTCACAGCACTATCTGTAAAAGATAGCATTGATTTCTTCAACAACTTGAAACTTGATGAGACAAAGACTGAGATCTCCAAAGAGATCTTGAAAGAGATCAAATCAAGACTGTCCTTCCTTCTTGACGTTGGACTGGGTTATCTGACTCTCGATAGAACCAGTGGTACCCTAAGTGGTGGTGAGGCTCAGAGAATCAGACTTGCAACTCAGATTGGCTCTGCTTTGACAGGCGTTCTTTATGTTCTTGATGAGCCATCCATTGGTCTTCATCAAAGAGACAATGAGATGCTCATTAAAACCTTGAAGCATTTAAGAGATATCGGAAATACCTTGATTGTGGTTGAACATGATGAGGCGACAATCAGAGAGGCAGATTATCTTGTTGATATTGGCCCTGGTGCTGGTATTCATGGTGGTTACATAATTGGACAGGGAACTCCTGATGAAGTTGCTAAGATTCCTGAATCAATCACAGGTCAATTCCTGGCTGGAAAGCTGAATATTCCTGTTCCAAAACAGAGAAGAAAGGGTTCTGGTAAGAAAATAACCATAAAGGGTGCAAGTAAGAACAACCTCAAGAGTGTCAATGTTGATATTCCTCTTGGAAAGTTGGTTGTTTTGACTGGTGTATCAGGAAGTGGTAAATCATCACTTCTCAATGGTATATTGGTTCCTGCTGCAAAGAGAGCTCTCAATGGTAAGTCCAACAACATGGATGGCTATACAAAGATCAGTGGAATTGAGAATATTGATAAGTTAATAAACATTGATCAAAGTCCAATTGGTAGAACTCCAAGATCAAACCCTGCAACATATGTTGGTGTGTTCACACCAATTAGAGAGCTGTTTGCATCTCTTCCTGAGTCAAAAGCTCGTGGATATAAGAGTGGACGTTTCAGCTTCAATGTACCAGGTGGTAGATGTGAGAACTGTAAAGGTGATGGTCAGTTAAAGATTGAGATGCACTTTCTTCCTGATGTTTTTGTCGGCTGTGATGTCTGTCATGGAAAGAGATTCAATCAGGAGACTCTGAATATAAAATACAAAGGAAAGAGCATATATGATGTTCTTGATATGACTGTAGAGGAAGCTGTTGAATTCTTTGCTCCAATTAATAAAATTAGAGTGAAGTTGGAGACCCTCCAATCTGTTGGTCTTGGCTATTTGAAACTTGGACAGAGTGCTCTGACATTGAGTGGTGGTGAGGCACAGCGTGTCAAACTGTCTCTTGAGCTATCAAAGAGAAGCACTGGTAAGACTCTGTATGTTCTAGATGAACCTACAACAGGTCTTCACTTTGCTGATGTAAAGATGCTTGTTAAGGTGCTGGATAGATTGGTTGATCAAGGAAATTCAGTTATTTTGATTGAACACAACCTTGATGT
>JBFHKM010000150.1:0-6568 GCA_041595335.1 Sphaerochaetaceae bacterium | reverse complement strand
TCTCCTTTGGTTTGGTGTAGTTACTTATAATCATAACAGAGAATTAGTGGGATTTGTATTTTATTTGACTTTTTAGGTGTGTCATTACAAATTACTGTCGGTCGATAAACTGGAATAGCAATTTTTTTATTGACAAATTAATCAATGTAAGTGATAATTAAAAACGAAAGAACATACGTTCAAATAAAAATTTATTCAAATCGCCCTTAATGGGTTCACAGTGTGTGAAAAAGCTTGCTCCGGCAAGCTTTATTTTTTTGCAAAAAAAAAGACTACAATCTCAATAAATGATTTTGTAATCTTCTTATAATTTAAATATTTGAGGATGATTGGATTTGAACCAACGACCCCCTCGATGTCAACGAGATGCGCTCCCACTGCGCTACACCCTCATATTCATTGTCTTTTTCAAGACACGTTTTATTATATAGCATATCCAAAAGTAAAAGTAAAGTATGTTTAAATTCTATTTTTGCACAATTGAAAAAAGTTTGAATAAACTTTATATTTTGACCATGAAATTATTAATAGCATCAGATATACATGGTAGTTTTTACTACGCAAATAAATTAATAGACGTTTATCAAAAAGGCAACTTTGATAAAATTATTCTTCTCGGTGATATATTATATCACGGTCCAAGAAACGACCTTCCAAAGGAATATGCTCCTAAAAAAGTTATTGAGCTTTTGAATCCATTATCTGCTAGTATTGTTTGTGTTCGAGGTAACTGTGAAGCTGAAGTTGATCAGATGGTATTAGACTTTGACGTATTATCAGATCATACATATTTTAATTGCGATCACATTCAATTCTATTTAGCTCATGGTCATCATGATTATCCAAAGCTTAATGAGGGAGATGTCTTTTTATCAGGCCACACACATATTCCATTAATTGAAAAAATGGAAAATGGTGCAATTCACGTAAATCCAGGTTCTATTTCAATACCAAAAGGTGGATTTGCAAACAGTTATGCTATTTACGATAACCACGAATTGCAGATACTTGATTTCGAAGGAAATGTTATAAATTCTACTTCACTGTAAAATATTAAAGCTTATATTCTATCTTTATCGATTAGAATATAAGCTTCTTTTTGATATATTGTGAGTAAAATCTTTAATCTTCTGGTAATTTCCACTCAAGGATTGCTAGAACTTTATCATCACTTTGTTGAATCCTAGCTGTACCTGAATGAATGGTTACAACTTGAGAGACTATTGCGAGCCCAAGTCCATTACCACCACTGGTTCTACTCTTATCTCCACGTTCCCATGGTTCAAAGAAATCTACGCTATCGTCAATTGTCCCTTTATTGGTAACACTTATTCTATTTCTTTTTATAATGACTTCTACACTAGTTGGCGACTCTTTTAGAGCATTATCGATTAGTTCCTTAAGCGCCAATTTCATTGTTGTGAAATCACAATAAATCTGATCTGATTCAATGTTAAATACAACATCTTCATATTGTTTATTGGCTCTCTTTAAATCATTTACAAAAACTGTTGTATCATTATCCTGTATATGTATTTCTTTCTCTGGACTTTGCAGAGAGGAATACAGAACAACTCTATTTATTTTATTTGCAAGATCAACCTGTTCATTCTTCAATGTTTTGATTGTCTCTTGAGTGAGAGGGAATATTCCATCTTGCATTCCATCAAGAAGCAATGTCATTGATGTAATTGGAGTATTGAGATCATGAGTTATTGAATTGAGCCAAGCTTTTCTACTCTTTCTGTTTGCAGATAGAGATTCATCCAGTACATGTATGGTATCTATAATTTCTTGATGTTCTTCAATTTTGCTGTTATCTGGGAGTATAAGATTTTCTTCACCATTTGAAAGTTTGTTCAGAGCATCTTTAATTAAGTTTGTAGAGTTCTGAGTTAGCTTACTGAATCTGTAACTTAAAATTAAAGCAATTAACATTGACATAACAAAACAAATCATCAGCCATTTAGAAGCCTCTCTCACTACCATAGCAGTTGCTGCATAAGTTGAAGGACTGTAGCTCAAAACATCAACACTGAATGCATAATTGCCACGTAATGATACAATCAAGCTACCACTTATATAACTTCTTTTGATATTAGCAGGAAATTCCAATACTCTATATTCAGTATCACGAGCATCAGAAAAATCCAAATTAACAGTTGTATCTTCTAAATCAAGATAAGCTAGTTTATCTCTGACCTTGAGATTTTTAAATTCGCTTTCATCAACATCTAGACCTTTTTCAAGATTTGTTGCTTCAGTACTTTTTAAAGATCCACTGATTTGAGATAGAGCATCTCCGAGTTCGGTCACTCCAAGGGAATAAATTATTTTGTCATCTGTATCTCTAAATAATAATCCTGATATTCTTTTATCAGCTAAAGCAGCTCCATCAGCTATCTTAATAAATTTCCCAAAACTCATCTCGCCTTGAGAACTAGATACACTGGCTGTGACTCTTTGGCTGAACGTATCAAAACTCTGCTCTATCCAGCTGTTTTTGGCATTTGTATAGAACACAGACATGGTAGCTATAACAAATATCATTATTATAACTGCCACACTAATTATATTTATAAATGTTCTGAAAAAGATTTTTCTCATCAACTCTCAATTACTCTTGAACGCCTACAAAGCGGTATCCATATCCTCGAACTGTTTCAATCCAAGAATTTTCACCAAGTTTCGCTCTTATATTTTTTATATGAGTATCAACAATTCGTTCATATGATTCACTTGCATAATCAAAACATTCATCAAGAATTTGAGAACGTGTGACAAGTAAGTGTTCATGATCAATTAGACAAAGTAGTACTCTCCACTCTGCAGCTGTCAATACAATTGCTTCACCATCAACTACAATCTTATGAGCGATTCTATCTATCTCAATTGACTCGTCATCGAATGTAAATTTCTGTTTTTCTGGTATCTCTTCAGTATTTGAGCTAACTCTTTTTAAGATAGCTTTAACACGTAATACCAACTCTTTTGGAGAGAATGGTTTTGTGATGTAATCATCAGCGCCTAATTCAAAACCTAATATTCTATCAGATTCCTCACCACGTGCTGTCATGAAAATAACAGGTACATCAGATTGTTTTTTAATCTCACGAACAAATTCAAATCCATCACCATCTGGTAGCATGACATCTTGAATTAAAAGACTTGGTACTTTTTTAGCAAATCCTTCTCTTGCACTTGTTAAGTTCAAGAAAACATCACAATCAAAATCTGACATTTCTAGATACTGTTTAACTCCAGTTGCAATTACTTCATGATCCTCTACGATGTAAATTAAGTCTTTTTGTTCTGAACTTTCCATTTCTATTCCTTCCTTGGGATGTGTATTTATTATTGATTTAAGTTATCATTTTATTCAAGAGTATTTTTCTCAAATACATCAAACTACACAGTAGTTATATACTAGCTCTGTGAAACCTCTGTGTTATCATCATCCATTCTTTTAAAAATTCTTTTGCTGATAATTTTATACATTATAAGCGAATAAGATACAGAAAGAGTATCAGCAACAGGTTCTGCTACAAAGACACCTACTGTTGGGTCGTTGAAGAAGTGTGGCAATATGTAGATCAAAGGTATCAATAGGATAAGTTTTCGTAATATAGCAATAGATACTGATACTTTAGCTTGTCCTGTAGATATCATGAAATATTGTACTGCTCCTTGCAGTCCGAATATACCAGAAGCCAGTGCATAAATTCTTAATGAATTAATAGAATAATTTATCAATGCTGCATCTGATGTAAATATCTTTATAAATATTATAGGGAATAATTCAAATAAAGCAAACATTATTAATGTATATGAGACATTCATTTTAAACATAAAGTGTGTTGCATCTACTGTTCTCTGTTTATTATTCGCACCATAGTTATATCCAATAACAGGTTGTGCACCTTGATCAAAGCCAAACATTGGCATTCTGCATAATTGAAGAAGTGATGATAATATGGTCATAGATCCAACGGCTATATCGCCTCCATACTTCAATAAAGATGAATTGAATACGAAAAGTAAAGCACTTTCTGTACTTGTCATTATAAAAGGTGCAATTCCCAATCCAAGACAGGGTCCGAATATTTTCCAGCGCAATCCAAGATTTCTAACTCTCAATTTTAAAGGGGATTTTCCTTTTGTCAAAAATTGCAGTACCCAAAGAGCAGATATTGTTTGCGATATAATAGTTGCAATGGCTGCCCCCTTAACTCCAAGTCCAAAACCAAATATGAATATAGGATCAAGGATGATGTTTGTTATAGCACCAATTATTACGGTCTGCATTGCTTTATTTGTAAAGCCTTGTGCAGATATGAATGCATTCATTCCAACAGATAGCAAAACAGATATTGTTCCTATTGCATACAAACCAAGATAGCTATCTGCATATTCAATTGTATTCACACTTGCACCAAATAAAAATAGAAGATTTCTTTTATATTTCAAAATTGAAAAAGTAAGTACCAATCCAATTAGAACAAGAAATGTAAAACTGTTTCCTATTATTTTCTCGGCCTTATCTGTATCCTTTTTTCCAAGGGCTATTGAAGATATTGGTGCACTACCCATGGCAACTATATTAGCAAATGCTCCCATGAATATTATTATAGGGAAAGCTATTCCCAATCCTGTAAGAGCCAATGCTCCTTCTCCTGGGATGTGTCCAATATAAACTCTATCAACCATGTTATAAAGCATGTTCACAAGTTGCGCTACAATTGCTGGTATACCAAGTTTCCAAATTAATGGCTTCAAATCAGCTGTTCCTAAGAAATCACTTGATTTGAAGCCTTGAGTATTCTTTTTATTTTCTGTCATATTGTTCTCTCTACTTCTCAATTATGCATAGAAGTATATTAATTTTAAAAACAAAATGTAATACATATTATTGATATCTAAAAAATAATAAGTTATTCTCTTTGTAATGAATACTAAAAGAAACATTAATATTTTTGATATTATAATTATAGTCATAGCACTTTCTATCACCATATTTTTTCTAACAAGAGGGATGAATGAGGATGCCTCAAAGATAACTGTTGAATGCAATGGAGAGACTTATCGCTACAGTCTTGATAAAGATCAAACAATTACTCTAGAGGGAGCAATCGGTCCAACTGTTTTGGAGATAAAAGATAAGAAAGTTGCGATTACATCTAGCCCATGTAAAAATCAAATTTGTGTGCATACAGGATGGGTATCAAAGCCCAATTCTTTTATTGCATGTGTTCCTGGTAAAATTCTAGTTACTGTAGAAGGTAGTGAGAAATTGGAGATAGATGATGTTGCAAGATAATAAAAATAGATTGATATATTTGGTGTCTCTTTCCTTATTGCTGAGTACTCTTGAGTATTTGATTCCAAAACCTTTTCCCTTTTTGAAACTTGGGCTTGCAAATCTTCCATTGATTGTCGCACTACCAATTTTATCTTCAGGTGAATATTTTCTATTGGCCATCTCTAAAGCTATCATTCAAGGAATTATTGGTGGGACCATAATCACACCATTTTTTCTAATATCCCTTGCAGGAACTGCCGCAACTGCTGTAATTATGAAGCTGAGTTACAAGATACTTCGACCTTGTACTTTTGTTGGCATATCAGTACTTGGTGCATTAGCAAGCAATGCTGCACAAGTTTCTATAGCAGCTCTTCTGATTTATGGTAAGTCCATACTAGTTGCTATGCCTTATATAATGCTACTTGGTATAATAACATCAGCTATTTTAGGTTACCTAGCGAATATTTTCTATAAAAACAGTGCCTTTATTGAGCAGTGCAGAAATCTTTCATTGAGAGATGCAGAATCTGTCATCAAAGAGAATTCCAAAGAAGATAACAAGAAAGAAAATAAAACTAAGAACTTTATTTTCTTGATTTATGCGTTTGTTGCAATTATTTTGTCTGTGGTTCTATCTGATTTGAAGTTGATCATTTTAATTCTTGTTTTGACTTATATCATCCAGGTCCTCAGCGGAAGAAAGTTGAAGATTGCATATCCTGTTGTGCTATTATTCTCAATGGTTTTATTATCTTTATTTGAACCAAATGGTAAGGTTGTATTTAAATATTTTACTGATGTATCTTTAAATATAGCATTTACAAAAGCTTTAAGAATTCTTATTTTAATAGCATCATCTCAGATTTTGGTGGCTTCAACTACCATCAATATAGGATTTATTAAGAATGTATTTGCTTTGAGCACAATTGTGCTCGATAGGTTCTCAAATTCAAAAGGTTCTGTTCTAAAAAGAATTGATGAATCACTAATAGGAAAACTATGAAAATAATAATATCACCAGCTAAAAAGATGAAGAAAAAGGAATTTGTAGGAAATACAACAACTCCGATTTTTTCTAAAAATGCACTGACTATTGCAAATAAGATAAAAAAGTATGATCTTGAAGAATTGCAGAAGTCTTTCAAATGTAGCCCTAAGATTTCACAAGAGGTGTATAACTATTACTATAACTTCAATTCAGATCTTCATCCTGCGCTTTACCGTTATGATGGTTTGCAATATATGAATATTGATGTTTTGAGTTTG
>JBFHKM010000149.1:0-6634 GCA_041595335.1 Sphaerochaetaceae bacterium | reverse complement strand
CTAAAAGTGCATTTTTCTTTGCAGCTGCGGCTATGCAGTTCAATACATCTTCCTTGTTCTTCAAATCGACATCAATTTCAACTTGATCTTTTGATAATGTTTTAAGCATGTAATAAATTCCCCCCATACTTTCATCAATTATTTGCAATTTTGCAATTTCTTTGTTATCTGTTCTTTATATTACCACCAAATTAATCAATTAAGTATATAAATGTTGATATTTTTAATATTTTTGAAAAATGGAGGCCTCAAATAAAAATTGTATCAGAACTATGTCCTATTAAAATAATATAATATATTGACATATATCAGTATACTCGCAATAATTTTAGACGATGATTTTCATAAATCTGATGGCTCATAATTCTATAGAATATGCTATTGGGGCTTGAAATTGACTGTTTATCATCATTATCGTAAAATATTTATTGTTGTGAAGTACAAACTGTGGTATTCTTAGAAGTTATAAGACTAATGCATGGGAAAAAAATTAAGTGATAAATCAAACTAGACGATTGATAGATATAGCTGTGAACGAATTTAACTACATTTTAGATATCAATCTTAATTATAAAAGAGTGGAACAAATTGTATCAAACATCCCGCAGATCTCAAATGGAATTTCATATAAAAGTTTTGTAGGAACCTTTGGCTCAAATGTTCCTTTGGTTGATAAAGCAAAATGTGAGTTATTTGTCGATAGAATAGAGAATGCCCTTGAAACAAAGAACTACACACCATTTGTTGCTGAGATTAGATTTCAGAACTTAATAAATAAAAGCAAGTTTGATTGGTCATCTATCAAATGCATCTTTGATACAAGTAAGGAAGATGTGCATGTCTTTGTTATATCTAGAGACATCACAGTTGAGAAGGAAAATGAATTGGAGGTCATCAGATCCTCACAGAAAGATTCATTGACAGGACTTCTGAACCGCTATGCTTACAATTACATTGCAAAAAGCACACTTGTAACTGCAGCAAGAGACAATTCAAAAGTTGCCTTCTTTTTCATAGACATAGATAATTTCAAGAAGATAAATGATGTTTTTGGTCACCAAGAGGGTGATAAGGTCTTGAAGAATGTAGCGATGCTATTGAAAGATATATTTGGTTCAAAAGCTATAATAAGCCGTTATGGTGGTGATGAATTCATTGTAATTGTTCCAAGTTACGATACAACTGAAGAGATAAAGATTTTAGGAAAGACTCTCTGTGATGAATTCACAAATATCAAAACAAACAAAGCGAGCTTCATAATATCATGCAGTGTTGGAATCTCTCTGTTTCCTATGCATTCAATGGAACTTGATGAGCTTATAAGATTTTCTGATCTGGCTCTATACAAGGCAAAGAGTCTTGGTAAGAATCAATATTACATCTTTGATAAAGATAAGAATGATACAGATATTGCATACAGTCAGATAAAGCAGGAGAACAGAATTGTTGAGCACTATGAACTTTTAGATGTTCTTCTATCTAAATCTGACACCGCAATTGTTGTAACAGATCCCAAAACATACAGATTAATTTATGCAAATGAAGCCTACTCAAGAATGTTCAATATTCCTGAAGAGGCTGTAAGAAAATGTGACAAACCATGTTACTCTGTTATAAATGGCTATCTTGAGCCGTGTAAGAGCTGTGAGTTTAAGAAAAATCATGAAGAGAAGAGAATTGTTCACAGAAACAACAAACTTTATCTGCGATCAACTTATTTCATGGATATTCAAAGTCGAATTGTAATCATAAGTTATTACAGTGAAATATTATCTGCAGATGATGTTGAAAAGATGGAAAAAATTCATTCAGGTGTGCAACAGAGCAATTTGTTTTGATGATCTTGCTGCAGTTATAAAATAAAAAGGATAGCATTAATATCAAAATATGTTATGATATACAAAAAATATTGAATATTTTTTAAATTTACTTCAGTGATATATAAGTGTATTTAATATAATTATATATAAAGGATGAAATATGAATAAAATTGCTTTGGGACTGCTGATTCCATTCATTGGTACAACTTTGGGAGCTTCTCTTGTCTTTTTGATGAAAGATGAAATCAGTGAGCGCATGCAGAAGATACTTTTGGGATTTGCATCAGGTGTTATGCTTGCAGCAAGTTTTTGGTCACTTCTTGCACCGGCAATCGAGATGGCCACATCTAATGGTGGCAGTGGTTGGATAATTGCATCATTGGGATTCTTGGTGGGAGTTTTCTTCTTGCTTGCATTGGACCACATAATTCCCCATCTTCACTCAGAGGATGACAAAGTTGAAGGTCTACCAAGTCATTTGAAAAAATCAACCATGTTGATGCTGGCTGTTACATTGCATAACATTCCTGAAGGAATGGCTGTGGGCGTTGTTTTTGCCGGTGTTATAAATGGTAACTCATTGGTGACATATTCTGGTGCCATGGTTTTGGCAATTGGTATTGCAATTCAAAACTTCCCAGAAGGTGCCATAATCTCTTTACCTTTAGCTGCTAACAAGACAAAAAAATCAAAAGCATTTTTGATGGGAACTCTCTCAGGTATTGTTGAACCTATTGCAGGATTTCTAACAATTCTTCTTGCATCTGTATTTGTAAGAATTCTTCCTGCAATGCTAGCATTTGCAGCTGGAGCTATGATTTACGTTATTGTTGAAGAGCTTGTTCCAGAGGCTCAAGATGGTAAGCATACCGACTGGGCAACAATGGCTGTTGCAACTGGTTTTGTTATCATGATGAGCATGGATGTAGCTCTGGGTTAAATTAGAATCCTAAGTTCTCTTCTATGATGATTACTTTTATTCTATTTACATTTGTTTGATGGGAGATGACAGATGAAAAGCTGCAGATGCTGTTTGGACATGATCCTGCATTCACAGCCATCAGATTTCTCTCATCACATTTTCCGCCGTTAACACATGTTCCTGTGCTGTTGCACTGTGTGCCTATATTGAGTCTCATGGTGTTGGCAGGACATGCTGTATTTTTAACTCTTTCAACGGCATCTCTCATATTCTTTACAATTTTATTGTAGCCAGCAACTATGAATACATTTTTTGGGCCGAAAGTGATTGCAGCAACTCTGTTTCCATTTCCATCTACTTCATATATCTCACCATGCTCGGTGATTGCGTTTGCACTGGCAAAATAAGCATCACTTAGAAATGCCTGTCTGTTTATGTCCTGAGCTTGCTCACGAGTCAATCCTTCTTTGTCTCTATCAAGCAAGTTGTACTTGCCATTCTTAACCAAATCAAAGAAACCAATTTCTTTGAGAGTGGTGGAGCCTCCAAAGGCAATTGTATCACCTTCATTTATAAGTGACTCAATCAGAGAGATTGCTTCCTCTTTGCTCTCAACATAGTATGCTTCCATGTTGTTCTTCTTTAAATTACTCAATGTTTTTTCTACATGCAGATCGGTACATCTTTTTAAGTTTTTGTCCATCTTTATCTCCAAATTTCTTGATATCACGTATTAGATTAAATGTAAAATGAATTTAAGGCAAGTTTTTTTGCATATTTAAAAGAGGTCAAGTGGTATTTGTTGGTGGTTAAAAAAACTGTCTGCAGTAATTATCCTATTGCATTTTGTTGATTGTGACATATTAGAGAACTTTTGTTGCACTATGTTGTTTTCTATGATAATATTTCATCATCAATGGAGATATAAATGATAAACTTAAAAAAGAAATTAGAAGAAGCAGCAGCATATATTGTAAGCAAAGCTGGAACTGATCAGATCAATATAGCTATGGTTCTTGGAAGTGGACTTGGTGGACTGGCAGATAAGATAGAAGATCCTATTTTCATCCCTTACTCAGAAATCCCTTCTTTCCCTGTTTCAACTGTGCCTGGACACATGGGCAGACTTGTAATTGGTAATCTACAAGGTAAACGTGTGCTTTGCATGCAAGGACGTTTTCACTGGTATGAAGGTTATGAAATGGACACAGTTGTTTTCCCAATTCAAGTGATGAAAACTTTAAAGATTGATGATCTACTTCTCACAAATGCAGCTGGTTGTGTGAATGAGAACTGGAAGCCTGGTGATCTGATGTTGATTACAGACCATATAAAACTTATGGGAGAGAATCCACTTCGTGGAATGAATCCTGACTTCCTTGGTCCACGTTTTTTTGATATGACAACAGCTTACAATAAAGAGCTGAGTGATCTGGCAAGAGATGTTGCAAAAAAACAGAACTTGGATTTGAAAGAAGGTGTGTATCAGCTGTTTGCTGGTCCTTCATTTGAAACACCTGCAGAAGTTAGACTTGCAAGAATGCTTGGAGCTGATGCTGTTGGTATGTCCACTGTTCCTGAAGCAATTGCTGCTGCACATATGGGTATGAGAACTCTTGGAATCAGCTGTATGACGAACATGGCTGCTGGTATTCTAGATCAACCTCTGAACCATCAGGAAGTACTGGAAACAGGCAACATGGTAAAGAGCAAATTTGAGACACTTGTTCAAGAAATTGTCAGAAGATGGTAATCATCTGAAGTTTCTATGAATAATTTGACACATCAATGTGTATTATAGCAAGTTATGCTGCATCTGAACTGAAATTCATGATGCAGTATATTTTTTTCATCAATTGTCTTCATCAGATTTTTCAAATTTGATGTTATCAAGAGCAAATGGTGTTGTCTGATAAACAAAGTAATTGAGCCAATTTGAGAACAGCAGATTTGCATGAGATCTCCAGGTGAGCATGGGCTCCTTTGAATAATCATCATCTGGGAAATAATTTTTAGGAACATCTATATCAAGTCCCTGCTCTTTATCTCTCATAAATTCAGACTTTAAAGTGTCTCTATCATATTCACTGTGGCCTGTCACAAAAATCTGTCTTCCACCTTTGGTTTTTACAATATAAATCCCTGCCTCATCAGACTTTGCAAGTATGTTCAAACTGTGATGCTCAAGTATGTCCTTCTCAAGAAAGGTTGTATGTCGAGACTGAGGAGCGTTGAAAATGGGATCAAAACCACGTAGCAGCATTGATTTTTCATCAATCACTCGATGTGGATAGACTCCAAAGAGTTTCTTTTCAAGAGGGACCTTCTTTATTCCGTAATGATAATGGAGTCCAGCTTGAGCTCCCCAACATATATGCATTGTGGAGTGAACATTCTTCTTAGACCATGCCATCAGAGTGCAGATCTCATCCCAATATTCAACTTCTTCAAATTCCAACTGCTCAACAGGGGCACCTGTGATTATCATTCCATCATAAAAGTTATTTTTTATCTCATCAAATGTTTTATAGAATGATATCATGTGCTCCTTGCTTGTATTCTTGCTGATATGAGAGCTCATCTGAACAAGATCAAGCTCAACCTGAAGTGGTGTGTTACCAAGAAGTCTTGAGAACTGAGTCTCGGTATTTATCTTGGTTGGCATCAGATTCACAAGTGCTATTTTCAATGGACGAATATCTTGGGCATAAGCTCTTCCTTCATCCATTGTGAATATGTTCTCTTGTTCCAATATTGCTTTAGCGGGTAGGTTGGAGGGGATTTTTATTGGCATCAGTTATCACACTTTTTTAGGGCTTGTTTCAAATCTGCGATTATATCATCACTGTCCTCAATACCAACACTGAATCTTATAAAACCTGGTGATATTCCAGCTGCATCTAACTGCTCATCTGTCAACTGACGGTGAGTGGTGGAGGCTGGATGGAGTACAGAAGTTCTTGCATCTGCAACATGAACTACAATCTTAGCTAGCTCTAGAGAGTCCATGAATACTGTAGCTTTTTCTCTTCCACCTTTTATCACAAACGATACAACACCACTTGAAAGTCCTTTTTCAAGGTATCTGTTTGCTCTCTCATGATAAGGATTGTCTTTCAATCCTGGATAATTTACAGATTCAATCAAATCCTGCTGACTCAAAAACTGTGCCACTTTCATGGCATTCTCACTGTGCTTTCTGATTCTTAAATCCAATGTTTCAAGTCCCATGTTCAGTAAGAAAGCAGCCATTGGCTGAGGAGTTGATCCAAGATCTCTCATCAACTGAGTTCGTGCCTTTGTTATGTAAGCAGCTTCTTTAAAAGATTCAGTGTAAATCAGGCCATGATAGGATTCATCAGGAGTTGTGAGCTCTGGATATTTATCATCAACACTCCAATCAAAATTACCGGAATCAACAATGACACCGCCGACTACCTGAGCGTGACCATCCATGTACTTAGATGTTGAATGAGTCACAATATCAGCACCCCATTCAAAAGGACGACATAAAATTGGTGTTGCAAAAGAGTTGTCAATGATCAATGGAACATTGTGTGAGTGTGCTATTTTAGAAAATCTTTCAAAATCGAAAACAACAAGACTTGGATTTGCCAAGGTCTCACCAAATACAAGACGGGTTCTCTCATCAAATTGAGAGTCTATCTCCTCGTCAGTCATCTCCTCTGTGATGAATCTTGCTTCAATTCCCATCTGCTTGAGGGTCACTGCAAAAAGATTTATTGTTCCTCCATAAACACTTATGAGAGAGACTATATTGTCACCTGCTTTGCAGATATTGAGTACTGAAATAAGGGAAGCTGCCTGTCCTGAAGATGTGCACATTGCACCAACGCCACCTTCAAGGTCTGCAATCTTCTGCTCAACACAT
>JBFHKM010000148.1:0-6649 GCA_041595335.1 Sphaerochaetaceae bacterium | reverse complement strand
CAAACAGGTGATGTTCGTCATGGTGTTGGTATGGGTATCTTCTGTTACAAAACAGGTGTTTATCCAATTGCTCTTGAAACTTCAGCTTGTCGTATGATTCTTAACCAAGATGGTTCAATTCAACTTCAAGTTGGTGCAACAGAAATCGGTCAGGGTGCAGATACTGTATTCTCTCAGATGGCTGCAGAGACATTGAGCATACCTTTTGAAAATGTTCACATCATATCTCAGCAGGATACAGATGTAACACCTTATGATACTGGAGCTTATGCCTCTCGTCAGACTTATGTAACAGGTATGGCTGTTAGAAAGACAGCAGAATCACTGAAGAACAAAATCTGTGATTATGCTGCTTGGATGTTAAACAAAGATAGAATTGATCTGGACCTAGTTGACAACCATATTGTAAGAGTTGGAACAAATGATGTATTGATTTCAGTTAAAGAAGTTGCAATGGAAGCTTGTTATTCAAGAACAAACTCAAACCATATTGCAGCAGAAGAGACTCATCACTGCAGTGACAATACTTATTCATTCGGTGTTTGTTTCGCTGATATTGAAGTTGATATTCCACTCTGTCAGATCAAAGTCAATAGAATCATAAACGTTCATGATTCTGGAACCATCATCAATCCACAGACTGCCGAAGGACAAGTTCACGGTGGTATGAGCATGGGTCTTGGTTATGGCCTACTTGAAAAAATGTTATTTGATCCTAAGACTGGTAGAATGCTCAATTCAAACTTGCTTGATTACAAGTTGATGACAGCACTTGATACACCAGATTTAGAAGCAGCTTTTGTAGAACCAAAAGATCCAAGTGGTCCTTATGGTAACAAATCTCTTGGTGAACCACCTGTAATTCCTGTAGCACCTGCACTTCGTAATGCAGTATACAATGCAACAGGCGTAGCAATTGATTCAATCCCACTTAATCCTGAAAAGTTGTTCCAAGAATTTACTGATGCAGGACTTATCAAATAACGTAGGAGAATAAAACATAATGTACGATTTCAATAATATATATCAGCCAAAGACAATAGAAGAAGCATTGAAGATGAAAAGTGAACATCCAGAAGCTTTGATCTTAGCTGGTGGTAGTGATATTTTAATTCAGGTTCGTGATGGTAAATTGGCTGGATGTGATGTAATCAACATCCAACCTCTTAACGAATTGAGAGGTATATGTGTGGAGGACAATGGTTCTATTTTGATAAGACCTTTGACAAGTTTCTCACATATTACAAAGAATCCTATAATCGAGAAGTTTCTTCCTGCTTTAGGTTTTGCAGTTGATCAAATTGGTGGTCCTCAAATCAGAAACATCGGTACAATCGGTGGTAACATCTGCAATGGTGTTACTTCTGCTGATTCAGCTTCAACTTTAAAAGCTTATGATGCTGTTCTTGAGATAGCATCTGTTGATGGTATCAGACTTCTTCCTTATGCTGACTTCAGCAAAGGTCCTGGTAAGGTTGATTTGAAAGGAAATGAGATTCTAACAGGAATCAGAGTTCCTAAAGAATCATATGAAAACACATATGGCGAGTACATGAAGTATTCAGTTCGTCGTGCAATGGATATTGCAACTCTTGGTTGCAGTGTGAATGTACGTCTAACAGATGACAAGAAATCAATTGATAGAGTTAGAATTGCTTATGGTGTTGCAGGTCCAACTCCAATGCGTGTTCCAACAGCTGAAAAGTTAGGAAACGGTAAGGTAATTACAGAACAGCTGATCACTGATATCGCAGAAGCTGCATTGACCGATGTAAAACCAAGAACTTCTTGGAGAGCTTCAAAAGAATTCAGAATGCAGTTGATCAAAGAACTTTGCAAGAGAAGTCTTAGAACATCAATTAAAAAAGCTGGAGGTACAATCTAATGGCTAAACAATTAATTACGGTTACAATTAACAACAAACTGACAGAACTTTATGTAGATCCACGTGAATCACTGGCTGATATGTTGAGAAATGATTTAAAATTAACAAGCGTTAAGCACGGTTGTGATGTAGGTGAATGTGGTGCCTGTACTGTTGTAATTGATGGTGAGAACTTTGATTCATGTATCTATCTTGCAATCTGGGCTGATGGTAAATCAATAACAACTGTTGAAGGTTTGGCAAGCCTTGAAGGCGAGTTGTCTGATATTCAGCAGGCTTTTGTAGATGATGGTGCAATCCAATGTGGTTTCTGTACTCCTGGTTTTATCATGAGCACACTTCCACTTTTGAATGTTGAAGAAGACCTTTCAAGAGAGGAGATCAAGAAACAGGTCTCTGGTAACTTCTGCCGCTGTACTGGTTACACAAATATCATCAATGCAATTGAACACACACGTGAGAAAATTAAGAATGATAGAGACAGTGACAAATAGTATTGTTTGTTTACATTATTACAGGTTATTTGATATAATTTATTGAGTAGCTTATTGAGAGGAGCTGTGAGGCTCCTCTTCTTATATATATCAAAGTGAGAAAAAATGAATAAAAATAAAGTCCTATCCATAATGATGAAACCATCTTCATCTTCATGCAACCTTAAATGTGATTATTGCTTCTATCTTGATGAAGCAGTGAATCGTGAATCTCCTAACAGAGGACCTATGAGTGTGGATACACTCACAAATGTGGTCAAAAAAGCATTTGATCAAGATTGTGCAGTATCTTTCATCTTCCAAGGTGGAGAGCCCTCTCTTATTGGTTTGAAGTGGTTTGAGAAGTTCATCGAAATTGAAAATGAATATAAAAAAGAAGATTCTGTTGTATCTCATTTCTTTCAAACAAATGGTTCATTGCTAGATGACAGTTGGGCTAAATTCTTCAAAGAAAACAATTTCTTAGTTGGTGTATCCTATGATGGTCACAACAGAATTCATGACATTCATCGCCGCATGGTGGATGGTAAGAAATCATCTCGTCTTGTAAACAAAGGAATCTCTTATTTGAAAGAGGAGGGTGTTGATTACAACATTCTGACGGTTGTCACCAATGAAGTTGCAGAGAACATAGATATTGTCTTCAAAGGACTTCTTGATAAGCAAGTATATTATCAGCAGTACATTGCATGTCTTGATGCTCTTGTCGATAGCACAGAGAACAGATATCTAGATCCTGTTATCTATGGTAACTTTTTGATAAGATTGTTTGACCTTTGGACAGAATCAATTGATAGAGGCTACAACGTATCAATAAGACTTTTCAATAACTTCATATCAATACTTATGGGATATCAACCAGAAGCGTGTGATATGATGGGAAATTGCTCTCCTCAGTATGTAATTGAGGGTGATGGTGATGTATATCCCTGTGATTTCTTCTGTCTTGATTCTTTCAAACTTGGAAACATAAATGAAGTATCATTTCCAGAGTTCGATAAGAAGAGATCTGAGATTGGATTCATCGAGAGCTCCCTTCAAAAAAGTGAGGAATGCTTGAAATGTAAGTATTTCAATCTTTGCAGAGGTGGATGTCCTCGTTACATGAACAAGGAAACTGGAAAGTTCAGATTCTGTGAGAGCTATACAATGCTATTTGATGCACGTCTTGATGTTATGGTCAAAATGGTTGCCTCTATTTCAAAGAACAGAGCTAATCAGTAAAGTTCTTGGCCATCTCAATCAGCCTCTTTGCTCCTTTGGTGAGATATTTGTTTTTGTGATGTATTATTGAGTAAGTTCTCTCAAAATTTACATCACAGATTTCAATCTGTTTCACCTGCTCTTTCAGCAGGTGATTGTTCACAACACCATTTGGAAGAATGGAGATTCCCAGATTCTCTGATACCATTGAGAGTATTGCATCATTTGATACACTCTCCCAGACAGGCAGCATCTCCATGTTCTCTTTTGAAAGAGCTCTATCGATGAGAGTTCTGCCTGCACTGTCTTTCTCTCTCAATATCATCTGATGATTTGAGAGGTCCTTCAAGCTCACCTCATCTTTTTTTGCAAGAGGGTTTTTATGCGATACAACCAAAACAAGCTTGTCTTTGTAAAACGGAGTGTGAGTCATCATCTTTGATGCCTCATCAGAAAAATTTGATGTCTCAATGAAGGCAATGTCCAATTTGTTCTCGACAACCATTGATGAGATTGTTACAGAATCTCTCACAACAACATTCAGCTCTGTTTCTGGATAGGCCTCTTTGAACTGCTTTATAAGAAGGGGAAGAATGAAGATACCAATGGTAATTGAAGATCCAATTGATAGATATCTTGTCTTATCATAATCCTTGAACTGAGTTTCAAGACTCAAGAAGTTTGTGTTGATCTCTCTGGCATAAATGAGAAAACTTCTTCCAGCCTCTGTTAATACCAACTTTCTAGATATTCTATCAAAAAGCTTTATTCCATAATACTGCTCCAATTCTTTGATTGCCAAGCTTATTGAAGGCTGTGCAAGATTCAAAGCGGCGGAAGCTCTCACTGTGCTGCCTGTATCACAGACGGCTATAAATATGTGAATATGTCGTAATGTCATAATAACTCCTATATATAATAAAAACCTTATAGATAATAAAAACCTTATAGATAATATTAATATATTCTATTTTACATATATTATTTTATTATGTATAGTGTAATTAAAACTGGAGCAAATAATGAAACGAAAAGATTATTGGCAGTTATTTAGAATCATGTTTACCCTGAGTACTTTTACTTTTGGTGGTGGTTATGTAATTGTCTCATTGATGAAGAAAGAATTTGTTGACCATCTACATTGGATTGATGATGATGAGATGCTCAATTTGGTTGCAATTGCACAGAGCTCTCCTGGAGCTGTGGCAGTTAACGGTTCTATGCTTGTCGGATATAAGGTTGGTGGACTTAGAGGTGCAATAGTATCTGTTATAGGTACAATTCTTCCTCCATTTATAATTCTTTCAATAGTCTCTGCATTCTATGTACAATTCAGATCAAACAGATATGTAAGTGCCTTCCTACTTGGAATGCAACCTGCAATTGCAGCAATAATTGCAGATGTAACAATGACATTGGGATGGAATGTAATAAAGAAAAAGGAAGTTCTGTTCATCGTAATAATGGCTTTGGCATTTGTATGCAACTACATTCTAAATGTGAATGTAATAGCAATTATTTTGGTCTGTGCAGTAATTGGCGCAATATATGCTGTTTATCAAGAGAAAAAGTTAGAAAAACTTAAGGAGGCAAAATAATGTTGTTGCAGGTATTTTTAAGCTTCCTTCAAATTGGTGCTTTCAGTTTTGGTGGAGGCTATGCAGCCTTACCATTGATTCAAAATCAAGTTGTAACTCAGCATTCTTGGATGACAATGACACAGTTCACTGATCTTATATCCATCGCTGAAATGACTCCAGGTCCCATTGCAGTAAACAGCGCAACATTCGTTGGAATACACCTTGCAGGTATTCCTGGTGCAATTGTAGCTACACTTGGTTGCATACTGCCATCTGTTGTTTTTGTTGCAGTACTTGGTTACTTCTATTATAAGTATGGAGACCTTGCAATCATCAAAGGTATCCTATCAGGATTGAGACCAGCTGTTGTTGCCATGATTGGTGGAGCAGGTGTTACAATTTTCATGTTGGCTATTTTTGGTGAGTCACACGACAGTTTCAATCCACTGGCAATTGGTATATTCGCTGTAACTTTCATCCTACTCAGATGGAAGAAGGTGAACCCCATCTACACATTGATGGCATCCGGTGTCATCGGCGGTGCAATATATCTTGCTCTCGGTATTGTTTAGTTCTCTATATATCTCCTTCAAATATATTTTTTCTATCTCTCAACAGATGCAGCTCAGGTTGCAGTTTGGAGGTAGAATTTTTTTATTCATTTCTACGTTTTTTTGAGATGCAAGAAATTGATTGTGATGGGCAAGGTAGTTATTTTTGGGGGCGTGAATTTTTTCCAAATGGCCTCTTATTATGCTATAATGTTTGAAATATATAAAAAGAAGGAAATCTAAATGATAAGATATGGAATGGTGGGTGGTGGCCAAAAGGCTTTTATCGGTGATGTTCATAGAAGTGCAATCAGATTGGATAACAGAGCCTCTCTTGTCTGTGGCTCGTTCTCTCATGATGAACAAGCTTCAAAGACATTTGGAAGAACTCTGAACATCGAAGAAGACAGACTGTACAGAGATTACATTGAGATGGCTGAAAAAGAATCAAAAAGAGATGATAAAATAGATTTTGCTGTGGTTGTAACTCCCAATGCATATCACTATGAAATATGTAAGGAGTTCTTGCTGCATGATATCAATGTTGTGTGTGATAAGCCTCTTACTCTCACAAGTGAGGAGTCAAAAGAACTGCTGAAGATCAAAAATGAAAGAAATCTTCTTTTCTGCGTGACATATTCCTACACAGGTTACACCTGTGTGAAACAGATGAGATGCATGATAAAAGATGGGACTTTAGGAAAGATCCGATTTGTAAACTGTGAGTACCCTCAGGGATCTCTGAGTAAAAAGAAGAAGAAAGACTCAAAAGGTAGTTCTTGGAGATCAGATCCAACTATTGCTGGTAAATCACACTGTCTTGGTGATATTGGAACTCATATAGAGAATCTATCATACTTTGTCACATCTCTTGATATGAAGCGAGTTTCAGCTCGTCTTGATACTCTTGTTGATGAAAGTGTTATTGATGACAAT
>JBFHKM010000147.1:0-6684 GCA_041595335.1 Sphaerochaetaceae bacterium | reverse complement strand
TTCTTTTCTTTTGCATTCAAATCATAGAAGAATGAAGTCTCACTGTCCCACATCATTGAATTGATTCTAGTTTTCAAACCAAAGTACATTCTCTTGTAGCGGAAGCTCAATTCTTTATCATTCAATACATCACCAATTTCAGACATATATAAAGCATTAAGAGCAAGCTGTGCGTTGAAATCAATAGGATATACCATGCCTTTACGTGGGATATTTCCTGATTCACAAGCAGAAACTGGTACAGAGTACAAACCGTTTTCAGATTTGAAGTTTAACTCCAACCATTCAAAGTACTTTTCTAATTTTGGCACCACTTCTTTAAGTCTTTTTTTGTTTCCCATCTTATGGAAGAATGTGTATTCAACGTAAGCAAAAAGACATGGAGATACGCCTTCTGGATTGCTGTCGTTTAATACAGGTGCACCATCTTCTAAAGAATAGTTGCTTCTAATTGCACCGTTTTCTTCTTGCTTTGAATAGAAAAAATCTAATAATGCATAAGGTGAATATAGCTGGTTGCTATAAACAAGAAAAAGCGCAGACATGCAAGATTCAAATTGATTGAATGTGGTTTGACCAGGGTATGATAAATAATCCCCAACAAATCCATTTTCAGGAGTTCCTGGCTTCCATAGTTCTTCTACCCACACCCATGTACGGTTGTACATGTCAACGAAATCTTGGTCATAAAAATGTATTGAAGGCACTGTATCCTTAACCAAATTATTTCTCCTCTAACACTTACGTGTTTCTCAATCTCTAAAAATATATGCAAAATTATCAATTCATATAACGATAATTTCACATTCTCTTATATCATACACCAAAAATGAACAAATCTAACAAAAAAATTTATTTTTTTTTATTTTTGGTGCTTTTTTATCATTTTTTTATCATTTTTGCTCTAACCACACAAAAGAATTAGCAACAAACCTTAATTTTTTTTAACAAATTATAGCAATTGCTCTCTCTCGTACTTTTATCTCCAAATGATTTAAAGTTGTACCAATCATCTCACCATCTATATGTGCTACCATATTGTTGAGCTCGCTCTCAATCATCAAGCTTTTGATTCTTCTCATTTTGAAATGAGAGTCCTCTATCTGCTTTCCTTTAAAGAACTTCAATGCAACCAATAAAATAACACGACGTGGGATTGGTCTGTATGCATAAACAAAATCCAACAGTCCATCATCTACAACAGCTTTGGGACTCATTAAGAATGAGGATCCCATTCTTCTACCATTTCCGATAGAGAGCTGCTGAGAGTAAACTTTCTCACTCGTTCCGTCTTCATTCTTTATTGTTATGTTCATAGCTAAGGGGTAATGAACTAAAGTATGAAACAGAGCCATTATATAACTCATTGATCCAGATACATTTTTATATTTACCTGCATTGTAATTTACTGTTGGCTCGAAACCTATTCCAAGTCCATTTATAAAAAATGCACCATCAGGAAATCTTCCACCTCTGCACCAGCCAGCATCTATGACCTTGTGCTTGTTGTTTGTTATGTTGGAGACAATATGTTCAATATCATCACCATCGATATCCATCATCCAAGCAAAATCGTTTCCACGACCTATTGGAAAGATTGCTAACTTTGGTCTGTCCTGTATATCTAATTCTAATTCCTCGCAGCGCTTCAACATTCCGTCAACTGTCTCGTTAACAGTACCATCTCCACCACAAGCAACAATTACGTCGTATTTACCTACTGCTTCATATGCAAACTCTCTTGCATCATTTGCATCAGTTGTCTGCCTTATAACATAATCATGTTTGGTATTCTGAAAAGCTTTTTCAATTTCTTGATGAATCTGTACAGATTTCCCTTTATTGGCATTTTGGTTCATAATTAACAAGCAATTCATTAAATCATCCTTTTTAGTTTAAACATAATTATTGTAGGACTAATTAAAATCTGGCAAGATTTATTTCATTCAAATGAATAAAATAAATTCTGTTTTTGCAACAAATTACTACAAAATACCCCTCACCCCATTTCAAACCTTTAAAAAATAACGATAAAGTGCAAATTAATCAAGTTTTAAAAAGATATTCTATAATATAAACAAAAAGAGCAGTTCAATGGAGCCTTTTTTTACTAGATATATGTTTAGCTATGATGCCTCTGATATTCTTAACTGGTGATTGAGTTTGCCAAAATTATCATAGAAAATTCATATTATTTTTTTCTCAACAGATAAGTTTGGAATATTGCATATAATTCTCTTTCTTTTTTTTATAACTGCATAATTTCCTTTTTTCATAGAGAAATGAGTTTTTGTGCAAACTTTATCAAATATATTCTAAATATTTTTGACAATTATCTTTTTATTTAAGTTATAATGAATTTGAAATATAAGAGAGGTTTAAACATGAGTTTTGTATTAATTAATGGAACTGTTTATACGGGCTACGCTAAATTAGATAGCTGTGGCGTTTATATAGAAGATAATGGAACAATTGGTGATATTTTCAATATGAAAAGATACAACCAAAAAACTTTTCCAAAAGGCACAATAGAACTAGACTTACAAGGAAGCTATGTATTACCTGGCTTCATTGAATCACATATTCACGGAATTGGAGGATTTGGTACTGAAGATAACAGTGTTGAATCAATCCTAGGTATGAGTAAGAGACTTGCTGATTTCGGCGTCTCTCGTTTCATGCCAACAATCTATACCAACACAGAAGAAAATATGATAGCTGGAATAAAAGCTATTGTAGAGGCAATGGGGCAAGAAGAGGGGGCGATAATTCAAGGTGTGAACCTCGAAGGACCTTTCATCTCTCCAAAGCGTATTGGTGCTCAGAATCCGGAGGGAGTCAGAGAGGTAGATTTAGATCTATTCCACCGATTTCTAGAAGCTGGACAGGGTCACATAATATGCATGACAGTTGCTCCGGAACTGAAACACATGAGAGCTCTAGCTCTTGAAGCTAGAAAGCACAATGTAACACTGCTTGCTGGTCATACTGATGCAACTTATGAGAACATAATTGAGGGAATGCAATGTGGTATTTTACACTCCACCCACTTCTTCAATGCCATGAGTCGTCTGCATCATAGAAACCCAGGAACAGTTGGTGCGATAATGATTCAAACCAACATGTGTGCTGAAATCATATGTGATGGAGTTCATGTTCATCCTGAATTGGTCAAGTTGTTGTTGCGTGAGAAACCTATTGATAACATTGTTATGGTTACAGATGCACTGAAACCAACAAAGCAGCGCTGTGGTTGTCTTTTGGCAAACGGAGTACCTGCGGTTCTCAACGAGGAAGGAGCATTTGTATCAAAGAATGATCCAGATCTATTCTTGGGCAGTGCTTTGACAATGATTCAAGGTGTGAGAAATCTTAAGAAATGGGATATCTCATTATCTGACGCTGTTCAGATGAGTGCAACAAATGCTGCACGAATCTACGGCATCAATAAAGTTGGATCAATCATTCCTGAGTATCAGGCTGATTTAACAATCCTTGATGAGAACTTCCAACTCAAAGCCCTGTTCATAAATGGTAAGCTTGTTAGAGATAGATTTGTTTGAAATGCAGAGTGAGCAATAGATAATTAAACAGAGCCATTGAATCTTCAGAGATGAATGATTTATGGCTCTTTTTATTCTTATACTCCTTATATATATCTAATATTTAAATATTGCAGTTGTACTATTTATATAATGAGGTTAATCTATTGATGGATATATGATGTTAAATAACATCATCTTGCTGTTATAAAGAGCTATATCCCTTTGATTTTTTGGTGAGTTTTTATTTTATGTCTTGTACTAAAAATATATGTTATACTTACACAACAATCAAAAATTAATTAATGGAGGAAGGATTGTTTCAATCCTATTTAACATATGAATAATTATAGTGAACTGGAACCAAAAGCATTGTTCTCTTTCTTTAAAGACATTTCTGATATTCCTCGTGAATCAGGAAATGAAGAAGGTGTCAGACAATATTTAATAAATTATGCCAATAAGAACGGTTATAAATCAGTAGTTGATCATATTGGAAACGTAGTTATTTACGTTCCTGCAACAGAGGGATATGAAAACGTTCCACCTGTAGCTCTCCAAGGTCACATGGACATGGTATGTGTCAAAACACTTGAATCAAACCATGACTTTGAAAAAGACCCTATTGAATTGGTTGTAGATGGCGATTTACTTCATGCAAAGGATACAACACTTGGTGGTGATAATGGTATCGCTCTTGCAATGATCTTAGATGTTTTCTCAGATAAGAATTGCAAACATGGACCTCTTGAAGGTCTGTTCACAATCAGTGAAGAGACTGGTCTGACAGGTGCTTTCAATGTAGAACCTGAATTGATAAAGAGTAAGAAATTAATCAACTTGGACAGTGAAGAAGAAGGTATCTTGTATATCGGTTGTGCTGGTGGTATTGAAACACAGGCAACTCTTACTGGCGAGAAAGAAGATATCAGCGACAATTCTTACTGCTACACTCTTGAAGTAAAAGACCTCATGGGTGGCCACAGTGGTGCTGAAATTGACCAACAGAGAGCAAATGCAATTAAAATTGCAGCAAGAGCTCTTAACAACTTAAAGACAATCAGATTGATTGAAGCTGTTGGTGGAACAAAGAGAAATGTAATTCCTTCTGATTGTAAGATGACTTTTGCAATTGATAAAGAGGAATACAAGAAATTGAGTTCTGTAGTAAATGACATTGAGAAGGTTCTTGCAAATGAATACGGTGTACAGGAACCAAATGCTAAAGTAATTCTTGATAGAATCGATAATGGAACAAAGGCATTTGAAAACCACACTTCCAAAGCTCTTTTGAGATCTCTTCACATGGCACCACATGGTGTTGATGCAATGAGCATGAGCTTGAAGGGTGTTGTTGAAACATCATCAAACCTTGCAATTATAAGAACACTTGAGAATGGTTTTGAATGCATAAGCAGCCACAGATCTTCAATCATGTCTTCAAGAGATGATGTAGCAAAACGTTGTGGAGAGGTATTTGAAACCTGTGGAGCTGAAGTCAAACAGGTTGGAGCATATCCTTCATGGCAACCAAACATGGATAGCGAGTTGAAAGACTTCTGTGCAGAAGCTTATGAAGCATATGCAGGTAAGAAGCCTTTGATCACAGCAATTCATGCTGGTCTTGAATGTGGTATCATCAACAGCAGAATTGAAGGAATGGATTCAATTTCATTTGGTCCTGATATGGGAGATGTACACAGTGTCAAAGAGCACCTATCTGTATCTTCTGTTAAGAGAACCAGTGAATTCTTAAAACATGTTTTGTCTATAATCAAATAGATATTTAATTTCATGACGAGAAAGCAGTGGGGATTGTATCTTCACTGCTTTTTTAAACTGACACAATTTAAAGGGTATATAATGAGTAATAAAAGAAAACCAGTGATTGGTATTGCAGCTCTTGTGAATCAGAGCCCTCAAGATACAGCTTTCAAAAATTATGTGAGACATTTCTGCGGAGATGCCTTCGTCATCAAAGTAAGAGAGGCAGATGGTGTTCCTCTTATAATTCCATACATCAATGAATTTACAGAATCAATGATATCTGATTACATATCAAGTGTTGATTCCCTTCTTCTCACAGGTGGTGGAGATATTGATCCAACTCTCTATGGTGAGGATAAGATTCCAGAATGTGGAAAGACAGATATACTTCTTGATAAATTTCACATTGCTTTGGTCAAAGAAGCAATAAAACAGAAAAAACCTGTTTTTGGAATTTGCAGAGGTTGTCAATTGATAAACATTGCATTGGATGGAACAATGCATCAGGATCTGGGAATACATAAGGAATTCAGAAATCACTTTGATCTTGAGACCTATGAAAGAACTTCTCATAAGATATCAATCAAAGACGGTACAATACTGAAAGGGATGATACCTTTAGAAAGTACAGATGTTAACTCTCTTCATCATCAAGCAATAAAGAAAGTCTCCCCATCTCTGATTGTATCAGCTGTAAGTGAGGATGGAGTTGTTGAAGCTGTTGAATCAAAAGAAGGTGATTCATTCATTCTTGGTGTGCAGTGGCACCCTGAGACAATGGTAAAAAACAAAGACCAAATGGAAGGATTGTTTAAATCTTTCATTGAGATCAGTCAATCATAAAAGATCTGCAGTACAAAACTCTTCAATCATTTCCTTTCTAGGAAAGAGGTTGAAGATTTTTTTTACCCAAATTCTTCAATTATTTTTTTAAATGGTCTCAACATCAAAAAGATAAATGCAAAGTTATCAGATGTCTTGTAAATAGATATGATGACTCAATATTTTGAGCAATAAAGTCATCAGATGTTTAAAATTTAATCATATGATTTATAAATTCATCAGATGACTTATTTACTTACTATATAACAAATTAGATAGTAAAAAACCACTCATCAGATGTATTATTTTGAGGTAAAATTAACACATCTGACCTATAATTAATGGTCTGATTTTTGAAAAATTTATTGAAAAACACCACCGAAAGATTATTCTTGCTGGGTTTTTATACAGACAGCAGACTTGAATGAGCGTAAAAAATGGCTCTATTTATCAATCTGTTGCTGCAGATGTTAAATTTGTTGACTTAAAAGAGAAAGTGCCTAGAAATGGCTTTATTTTGGCTCTGAACGAAAAGTATTAAGTCTTTGAGCAT
>JBFHKM010000146.1:0-6823 GCA_041595335.1 Sphaerochaetaceae bacterium | reverse complement strand
TTTTATATATGAATTGAGTTTATTATGAAAGATTAAAGACAAAGATTTTACATTTTTGTTATTTTTTTGGTATCATATAAAAACTAGGTTTATATATATAGACAAAAGTAATGATACATTTGCACTTAAAATTGAAGAGGATTCCCTTTTGGTAGATGATATTTAGTTTGTACGAAGAAGACTGAAAATTATTTGGATGATGAATATCGTTAGATTTATGGTAGGATTCCAATTTTATTTAAAGATGGTATTGAATTTATAGATGAAGGAGTGATTTACCTGCATCTATGAATTAATTTTTTCAATAAGACTCCTGTACTTATTTTGTTTTTTGTTGATTATTGGTTCAATAACTCTTTCATGTTTTCACTGCTATCATCCTCCCTGCAGTGGAAACGTGTTTTTAATTTTTTATTGATAAAATTTTGAAAAAGTACATCTTTAATTATTTTTTGTCTGAATGTTATGTTCTTCATCTGGTGTCTCGTGTTGCTACTTAGGCATCAGATGATTTAAACCATCACTCACTCTTAACTCAGAAGAATTCAATCTGGAAGATTTTTATAAATTTATGAGGTTAGTACCTATTTACAGAACTGCAATCGCTTGATTGCAGAAAAGGAGAGAAGTAAATATGTTAAAAAATAAGTTAAAGGTGATGCTTCTGGCTATGTGCGTTGCATCTATTTCTCTATCTGCCCAAGGAATAAGAGAATATGACACTCAAGGAAACCCTATAATTGAAACAGGGGTAGAGAGAGGACTCAAGAAGTTTGATTATTCAACTTGGAAACTGCAGTTGCCAACAGCAAATGAAGATAAGACCTCAGTTGCTGAAATCAAAAGAGAGGAATTGGCATCAGGCTATCAAAGCGAATATTTTTATTACAACAATGATGGATCAATTACTTTTTATGCACCTGTTGATGGATTCAAAACAGCAAATACCACCTACTGCAGAAGTGAACTTCGCGAGTTAATTGATGGTGAGCATTCTTATAACAACTGGACACTTCATGGAACACATGTATTGAATGTAAGTGAGAAGGTAACAGAGACCTCTTCAAATGGAAGAACTGTTGTATCTCAAATTCACGGTATCAACCCAGATGGATCAAATGGACCTGTACTTGTAAAGGTTGAATATGATGGAGAGAACAAACAGGTTTGTGTCTTACTCAAAACAGGAACTTATGATAATGCTGCAGATGAAAGGCATTACCTAAAAGATATAGAGATTGGTGAAAGATTTGATACAACCATAAAAGTTGTGGAAGGAAGAGTCTTTGTCACTGTAAAATCTGGTGATAAAAAACTTGAAACTTCAAAGAATTTTTATGAAGATGATCCAACCTGGGATAATTACAATTTCTATTACAAAGTAGGAAATTATGTTCAGGATTCAGTATTGGATTATGAAGGTGAGAGTGCAACTGTAATTCTATACAGCATGAATACATCTCATGAACAGGAAATAGAGAATGTTGAGCCAAAAGGTATTTCAATTGGAGATTCTCTAAGCATGGAAGTTGGTGCAGACACAAAGCTTTCTGTTCAATTTGTTCCATTTGATACAACAAATACTGATTGCAAATGGAGCATAGAGAGTGGAGATAACTGTGTTGCTCTCTCTCAAAATGGTGAGCTGACAGCAGTGTCTTTAGGAAATGCTGTCATAAAAGCAACTTCCAAGGAAGACCCATCACTGAGTGCTACCTGCACAGTTGCAGTTAAAGAGAAAAAAGCAGTTGAAGCTAAGTTGGTCTACAGTGAAGATTTCTCAGATAAGTTGGGAGATGAGTGGACAATCTCTAGTGCTGGAAACGCAAATGTTGTTTTAGAAAATGGGGAGCTCACATTCCATGATTCAGATATTGGTAAACCTGCAAAAGCTACTTTGAATATAGAGCCTCTTGGAGATACTGTGACAGTATCATTCAAGGTAAATTTGTTGAGTATGGATGTAAAAGATAAAGGAACAAGCAAGGAGCAGGCTTCATACTATTATTTTGATGTCAACAGTGAGAGTAAAGACAATCTTTTTAGAATCAGAAACAAAGCAGACCTAAATGCAGGACAGTTACTTGATCCTAGAATTGTTTTATCTCGTGGATATCTTGCACCTACAATGAATGAAGAGGCATCTCATACACCACTTGGAACATCTCATACAATCACAATGGTAATCAGATGTGATAACAACACATCAAAAGCAAATACAACAGATACATACATTGATGGAGTTAAAATTGGCTCAAAATTGAAGAACAATTCAGAGCAGAAAGCTCTCTCAATGATCGATATCTTCAGTGGAACAAAAGATCTACTCAACTTCTCAATTGATGATCTTAAAATCTATTCAGGAGAGATGTTACCTGAAGGTCTATCACAGGCATCAATGAAAGTTGGAGCAACTCCTTCAGTTTTGAAGGTTGGAAATACTTTCCGAGTTAAAGCGGATGAAGGTGCAACATTCAAAGTAGTTGAGGGCTCTGATGTTGCTGCTGTAAGCGATTCTGGTTTGATCACTGGAATCAAGAGAGGTACTGCCAGAATTGCAATGGGCAACAGAACTGTTGAACTCAAGGTTGTTGATTCAATAATAGAAGTAAACAGCATTTCACTGTCCAAATCATCAATTACAATTGATGAAGGTGAAAGAGTGGACCTATCCAAGTTAATTGAGGTTCTACCATCAGATGCTACAGAAAAAAGTTATTCAATCTCAATTATTGATGGAGAGCGATATGTTGAACTTGAGAGCAATAAAATTGTTCACGCATTGAAAACAGGAACATCAAAGCTCATGATTTCATCTCTAAGTGATCCATCTGTTGTATCTTATTTGACTGTTGCAGTTGTCAATGGAAAATCAGTTGGAACTGTGATGTTTGAAGATTCCTTTGATGCAAAAGAATTTGACGTTGACTCATGGACAATAAAAACAGCAAATCATACATCTGTTGAATTGAAAAATGGTGCATTTGAACTTGTTGATGATAGCATGGCTGGACAACCTAAAGCCTATGTAACATTTGAACCTATTGATAAGACATTCACCATCTCTTATAAGTTCATGCTGTTGAATGATGAGGTGGTATCTGGATCAAAGATGTCATGTTATACATTTGCAGTTGGAGCCGATTCTATTGGTTCTACCAAAAATGAGGCCTTCAGATTCAAAACAAATGCAAGCTACAATGAAGCAAAATCAGAAGTAGAGGACAGACATTTCATCTATTCTAAGGAGCTTGGAGTATCTGGTTTTTACGCAATAGATGCACCAGTAGAGTTGAACAGATGGTATTGCATCGATCTTGTAACAACTCCTGATGATGGAAGTGATATGGCAAATACTACAGATGTATATATTGATGGTAAGAAGGTTGTGGATAAAGCAAGCAACAAGAGAATTATTCCTGTATATGATAAAATCATATTTGAAACTGGAACAAAAGACAGAACTGCTTTCTTAATTGATGATCTGAGCATCAAAGTTGGGGACTGTGCTCAAAAATAAGAGCCGTTCATTCAATGGAAGTACGATTTTGTGCTTGTTGAGAAATCAATGAGCACAGCATCCGAATTATATTTTTCTTGATACAGTGACCATTTTTCGGCACTGTATCGAGTTCTCTAAGAGCCTCTTCTTATATTTTAACTGCGATTAACTATAATTTTTAGATATTATTTAAATATGAGCCTATAAATGTTGCAGCTATCAAAGTTATGATGAACAACAAAATCATCATCAAAGATTCCTTAAGTGGATGTTTCTTCATCTACAATTCTCCTTAAATTTATTATTTCCTTACTTTATGACAATTCTTGAAATTATAAAAGTGGCATATATCAGAAGGTGAACTTAGATCCCACGCAGCTCAAATTGCATCTGCAACCAAATTCCTGAATGAAACGAGAGATAGCATAAATGCCAGTGCAATGCATGGGTACAATCAACTTTGGATTGATGTCCTTGAATGCTTCTATTGTCTTTTCTGTTACATCACACACAACTTTAGGAGGTAGATGAAAGCCTCCAATGACAGAGTATACCTTGCTGATATCTGTAAGTTCTTGAGCATATCTCACTGTATTTATGATTCCTGAATGAGCACACCCAGAAATAACCAGAAGACCTTCATCTCTTATATTTATGATAATTGCTTGATCATCCAGTATGTTATCAAATTCTCTAACTCCATCTCTTACTGCATGTGATTCATATTCCAGTTTTTCAAAGGAAGTTTTTCTTGGTATCTCTCCTGTAACTAGAAACATCTCATCATCAGATAGATATGGATTTTTAGATTCAATGATTGTATTTCCATGATCTAAAATCAAATTTCTAGACGGACAATCATTGACAATGGTCTGCCCTCTGTCAACACATGTCCTTCCTGTAAGAAATACATCAGGATGGGCTATTACCCTTGCATCAGATTTCAACTTGCTTATTACATAGGGCAATCCATGAGTGTGATCACTGTGTGCATGGCTTATGATGAGATCTTGAACTTGATTCAAGTTCAGATTCAATATATTTAGATTGTTTTCAAGAGATATGCCATTCTCTGCTGCATCTAAAAGAATATCGTGTTTTGTTTTCCCTCTGTATATACTTATCAGAAGGCAGAGACTGTGCTCTGCCATCAAGGGAACTTTTAGCTCTCTACCATCTCTGTTATCTTGAGCTCTCTTTACAAACTCTGTATCTTCTAAAATCCAATCAGCGACATTGTCCATTATAATATTGATCTCTACTTTATCAACAGCTTTCAGTTCCATAAAATCATCCTTTGTTGTTAATACATTACATCAAAAATGAAATTGAACATAGGTTGAAAATAATTAAATGACATAAAAAAATATCCAAACCACTGAGGATTTAGATATTTTTTTATGAATCTGCAACATCAACTATCACTGAGATATCTGTGTCACTGATTCCTACCAACCATTGTAATGAACAGTTACAGGATTTACCTTTTTGTGATTTGATTTTTCAGATTCAGGATATCCAACTGGAATCATTGCTAAAGGCAAGATATTATCTGGAAGGTTGAGAAGCTTTTTAAGAGCATCCATTCTATCTGGAGAAGGATAGACACCAGTCCAAACTGCACCCAGACCTAGAGACTGTGCTGCAATAAGTAAATTCTCTGAAGCTGCACTGCAGTCCTGCACCCACATGATTTGAGATGGACCTGGAAGGGCCTTTTCCATATTGCCACATACCAAAATAATAGCAGAAGCGTTTTTTGCAAAACTTGCATATTGATTGCACTCAGCTGCTTTTTCTTTCATATCTTGGTCTTTGATCACTATAAATTCCCAAGGTTGTCTGTTGACAGCTGAAGGGGCTTGCATTGCTGCATCGATTATAAGCTGTAAGCTATCATCATCGACAACTTTATCTGAATACTTTCTTACAGACTTCCTGTTAAAAATAGAATCTAATGTTTCATTTTTCATTGTTCTTCTTTCCTTATTTATTAATTTTTATTTATTTTTATTTGATCTATAATATCTTCAAGAGTTACCTGTCTCAGTTCATTTTCCATGGCATCCTGTGCTCTCGTAAATGAATCTTTTAAAACTTCTTCAATATGAGAGCCAACGATACATTTTGAATTCAACCCCTCATGGAATTTAAATATGGCACGTTTGTCTTCATTTTCCACAGCACAGTATATGTCAAACAGCGTTATCTGATTGGGTTGCTGCAGCAAATAAGTACCACCAATACCTCTTTTGACAGCTATAAATCCAGCATCTTTAAGATTTTTGAAGATACGTCTTATAACAACGGGGTTTGTATTTACACTTTCTGCAATATGGTCAGATGTTGGCATGTTATCTTTTTTTAATGCTATCAAACATAAAATTTGTATTGCTTCTGTGAATCGTGTATTTGCTCTCATATTGATATTTCCTTTAGGCTATCCTGTTAAGATTTTTTTCTAACTCTACAGTATCAAGACCTACATCTGCAGCTATTTTTAGCAGTGTCGGAATATCTTCTGTATTGAGATTTTCTTGGAATACCGCTTTAAAAACTCTAGCAACGGTCTGTTTTTTCTTACCATTAGCCAATGCAAAGCGTCCAAGTTCTCTTGTCAGTGCATTGTCGTTAAAAATTTGTGAATCTTGAAGAACTGAAGATGTCTTTTTTTCAGAGACGTAGCTTTTTGCAAGCTCTTCTGCACTGATCAACACAGTTGATGGTTTGATAATCTCTTTAGATGGTTTTAGGTTTTCATCATTTTTATCATATTCTCTACCAAAAGGGCTGTTGATAAATTTACTGAAACCTAATTCTGAATTGGTTATCCAACTTTGATTGTCCATTTTTAACCTCTTATCTAATTGTAATTTTATAAATGTAACTTTATTTGTTACATCTGATGTAACATTTATAGTTACAATGAAAAAAAAAGTCAATACCTAAAAAATAATAATCATCTCTTCATGCAGATTGCATTCCCAATTCTTCTCAATGCTGAGAGTTAAAATACATCATATAAAAAAATTGTTTCATTCCTAACTAAGTATGAAACACATATCACAAATATGTATATTCTCTAATAGATGCAGCTATTTTGTTAAGAAGTATGGAGATAACATTTTTATTTGATTACAAATTTTCAAAAAGTTTTATAATGGACAGTTGAGGAGAATCTTATGAGTTTCAACAAGCATGATTTGACACGTGATCTTTTTATGATCAAGAAGAGTGGGTATGATTGGTGGTGGCATTCTTTTACAGCAACAGACAGTGTCACGCATGAAAAGAGAGCGTTCTTCATAGAATACTTTCTTA
>JBFHKM010000145.1:0-6914 GCA_041595335.1 Sphaerochaetaceae bacterium | reverse complement strand
TTCCTTCTGGAAAAATTCTTGCCCAAGCGATAGAGAACCTGTAGGCTTTGATTCCTAAATCACTTATCATCTTAACATCTTCTTTGTATCGGTGGTAATGATCACAAGCAACCATACCATCATGACCTTCAAAGATATTTGATTTGGTTCTGCACCAATCTCCCCAGATATCTGGTCCACGACCGTCTTCGTTGTATGCACCTTCAATTTGGTATGATGCTGTAGCAACACCCCAGACAAAATCTTTTCTAAATTTCATAATTAATTCCTTATTAATTTTTTCTAGCTCTGCAAGTAGAGTTTCTTGGTTTTAACTCTGTTGGAACACGATAAACATCGTTGAATTTGATATCTTCTTCCTGATTATTCAGTCTTTTTATCAAAAGCTCAGCTGCTTCCTTTCCTATCTCTTTTCGATCCTGACGAATTGTTGTGAGAGTTGGAGTTATGGATGCTGCAATTTCTAAATCATCAAAACCAACCACACTGATATCATTTGGAATTGAGTAGCCCCTTTCTAAGAGCATTTTTTGAACTGCGAATGCAATTTTATCGTAGCCAGCAAAAATTGCAGTTGGAAAATCATCTAGGCATTGATTCAAGAGCTGCAATACAGCTTTATTTGAATCTTCAACTGTGTATTCTTCACATTCAACAATGAATTTTTCTTCATAAGGCAATCCATGTTTGATTAAGAATTCTTTGTATGCTTGGAATCTTTCTCTACCAGCCAAACTCTTCAATGGAGGAATGATCATAGCTATCTTTCTATGACCTAGGGTATAAAGATAGTTGAGAAGTTGCTTTGTTCCACCATTGTTATCACTGAGTACAGTTGGAATATTTTTATAATCATTCTCAACTGAAATACATTTGAAACCCGCTTTTTCAATGGCTGTAGCTTCTTTTTCAGGGAGGACACTTGATGCCAACAGAACTCCATCTACATTTCTGTATCGACAGTGCTCTAGATATTTCAATTCCATATTTGAGAAATTCTGATTTAAAAAGATTATATCATATCCTTCTTTTTCCATACGGCTTTTAAATGATTCCAGAATGCCTCCAAAATGTGGATGAACCAATCCTTGTTCTAGATCTTCTTTAAAAATTACTCCAATGAGCCATGATTTATTGGTGACTAGAGTTTGAGCGCTAAGATTTGGTACATAACCAATCTCTTTTGCTGAAATCAAAACCTTCTCTTTTGTTAGGGCATTGACTCCTGCATAGTGATTAAATACTTTTGATACTGTTGCTACAGAGTATCCAGACTTTTGTGCAACATCATAAATAGTAGCCATCATAGCGCTCCTTTTCTAATCTAATATTTCGTAGATAAAATTCTTAAATTTAGCTTCTTTCTTGCCATATTGCATATCACAACATTGCATACCTACAAAAGCTCCAGTAAATCCCATTGGGACAGCCCGTTCATCACTTAAGTAATGAACATCAAGTACATATGGTATTTCTGTGAATTCTTTGCTTCCGTCTAATTTATAACTGAACTTAGCTTCTGCTCCATGAGATTCAACTCTTAAGGAAATCTTTCCATTGTAACCTTCAAGCTTTATTCCATTCTCTCCTAGAGGAAGTGAATAATTACCATGCTGTCGGCTCATTATATATAAGTTTTGACCTTTGTTGTATTCTTCATTTGCAACAAATAAATAATAATAGCCATACTCATCATATCTGTAGCTGAGTCCTGATATTTCTTGGAAATTTGTTGAGTTGAACTCCATATCAACTGTAACCCTGAAGTTGAAATGTTCCTGTCTTCTTCCAAAGAAACTTTGGTTGAAGCTTGATACAGGACTCTCTCCACCTCTGAGTACAATTGAATCTCCTTCAATTCTATAATCACATTTTTTTCTAAGTGACATGAAGTCCTTCAGATAATCATCTTTTGAAAAATCATAAGCAATTACTTTTTTCTCTTCAACTTTCTCCCCATAACCCAAGAATGATTCACTCATGGTTGATGTACCATTCTTTAGATAAGGCCAATCTTCTTTCCATATGACTTCATTTATAGCAGTCTCTCTTCCAAGTGGACATACCATTGTTGCATCAACAGGTCGACCACACAAAGTTGCTAGGAACCATCTTCCATCAGGTCCTTCACAGAGTGATCCATGACCTGTCTTTTTGACTGGAGCCTCTGTATTTCCGTAACTTGTTGCAAGGTGAGTGTTAGGATGGATTTCATATGGTCCATAAACACTTTTAGATCTTGCAATTGTTACAGCATGTTCATAACTGGTACCACCTTCTGCTGTAATTAGATAATAATATCCATTACGTTTGAAGATATGTGGACCTTCGGTTAATTTTCTCTTGGATCCTTTAAATACATTGTGGCTTCTTTCAATTGGTTTCAGTGTCTTTGAATCTAACTCAGTTACAAGAATACCTGAGAATTGTTCTCCTCCAACAGGCTTCTTCCAATTCCATTCCATGCTTACAAAGTACTTCTTTCCATCATCATCGTGGAAAAGGGAAGCATCAAAACCTGCTGAGGTTATGTATACACCATCTGAATAGGGACCTTCAATATTTTTAGATGTCGCAATGTAGTTATGAGTATCTTTAAAAGGCTCATCTCTCCAAGTTTTAACATCTGTATAAACTATATAATACAATCCATCACAGTAAGAAAGGCAAGGAGCCCATACTCCACCACTGCATGTGTTACCAACCATGTTCAATTGCTTCTCATTTAAAACAGCACCAACAGTATCCCAGTTAGCAAGGTCTTTGCTATGTGAGATTTGTACGCTTGGATAGTATTCAAATGTTGAATTTGCAATGTAGAAGTCATCACCTACACACATCAAACATGGATCAGGGTGGAATCCTGTAAGTACTGGATTCTTAATTTCTTTCATGATATTTTTCCTTGTCGTTTTATAATTGGCAGAAATATATAGCAGTACATACTTAAAAATTATAAATATCTAAACTGCCAATATCTTTCCACACATTGCTTAATCTTCTAAATTTATTCTTTAACAGCGCCCATTGAAATACCTGATACAATGTATCTAGCAAATAATAGGTAAACAATAACAACTGGCAAAATAGAAATTGCTAGTCCTAAATAAATAGCACCCATTTCTGTTTTGTAAGTATCTCCTCGCAATGTTTGAACCAACATAGGAAGAGTATATTTTTCCATCTTTGAAATCAAAATGAATGGTGTGAAGAAGTTATTCCATGAACCAACGAATCCGAAGATAGATAAAGTGAAGATACCAGGTGCTGCAATTGGAACCATAATTCTATTGTAGATACCAAATTCAGTACAACCATCGATACGTGCTGCATTGATCAGGTCTTTTATGATTATGCTCTCCATATATTGCAATGCAAAGAATACTGTAGCAGCCGATGCGGCAGCAGGAATGATCAATGGAATATAAGAATCCAACAATCCAAGCTTTGCCATATACTGATAGAAACCAATAATTGACATCTGCATTGGTACCAAAACCAAAACCAAAATGAAATTGTTTAAAAGTTTTCTGCCCTTAAAGTTGTATACCTTGATGCCGTAAGCTGTCATCATTGATACATATACACCTACAGCAGTTGAAAAAATAGAGATGTAAAGTGAGTTACCAAAAGCTCTCCAGATGTTCAAACCTTGGTTTGTTAAAATATGGTAGTTAACCATAAAGTTATTACTTGGAATCAATGAAACACCTGATTGTATCTCTGGAGTGGATCTTGTTGCATTGATAAAAAGAAGCCAGATTGGGGCAATACATAATATTGTTGTGATTATCATGACTATGTAACATATTGTTCTTAAAATATTTGTTTCTGTTCTATAACTGCTCATTGTTAGCCTCTCTTCTCCATTCTTTTCATCTGTTTCTTAATTCTCTCATCTGGGTCTTCAAGAAGTTTGAAAACAATGAGAGCAATTGCAGATGTTATGACGAATACAACAACACCAACGGTTGATGCCAAGCCAATGTGACCTTTGTTTGAACTGTACTTTAAGTACATGAATATATTTGCTGTCATAATTGAACCGTTTGGAGCACCACGTCCATCTGTTAACATGAATGGGATATCAAACATCTGCATACCACCAACTAGTGAGGTAATAAGAGTGTAAATCATAACAGGTCTGATACAAGGAAGAGTAATTTTTCTGAACATCTGTCCACTGGTTGCACCATCAATCATTGCGCTTTCATAGAAATCGCCTGAAATAGAGGACATACCAGCCATCAATACGATGATTGTCTGTCCAAACCACATGAACCACTGAATATAAATTACTATTGCTTGTGTGAAGCCTTCATTTCTAAAGAATTGCATTGCTTGATCTAAAACGCCCATTCTAACTAATATTTGGTTAGCTGGTCCGTAATAATCAAATAGGGATGCAAATAATGCAGCAACAGCAGCTGGCATCAAGATGTTTGGTAAATAGAATATTGTTCTAAAGAAACCAACACCTTTAAGATTCATTCTCTTACTTGTGAACCATACTGAGAAAAGTAGAGCCAATCCAAGTTGAGGAATGAAGTTAAGAATCCAAATTTTAGCTGTATTCTTGAGTGAAAGTAAAAAAGATGGATCATTAAAAATTAGTACGAAATTTTTAAATCCTGTGTAGTGTTGAGTTCTACTCATCAATTGAGTGTCTGTCAAACTTAATCTAAAAGTATTTATTAAAGGCCATAAGCCAAAAATTAAAAATATAATGATGAATGGAAGTACAAAATAAATACCTGTTTGGTCTTTATTTATACTTGTTTTTCTTCTTGCAATCATTTTATCCCCCGGTAAATTTTAAATGATGCCGCACTTAATGCGACATCATTATTGTGATTTGTTTCTTTGTTATTATTTTACAATAACGTCTGGAACTGCAGTTCTAACACCGTCTTTGAATGTTGCAATACATTCATCAATAGTTGTTTTACCACTTACATAAGTGTCTAGAGGATCATTCAATGCTCTTTGGATAGCATCATCTGTACCTTGCATCAATTTAAGTGAGATGCCAGGAGCAGCTTTTGCAAAACCAATGTAACTGTTCTGTCCGTTTAAGAAAGCAGAAGTTTCAGCATCATCAAAGTCATGTTCAATTTCTTCAACTACGTTCTGAGAAGAAACAAAGTCACCAGCGCCCTGTCCTTGAGTATCACCAATAGTTGGATCAATTTTCTTTAGATATTCGTTTGTATAAGTACCTAAAGCCCAATTCTTTAGTGTATCTTCGTTTAATGTACAGAATTCAATGAAATCTTTAGCTGTTGCAGCATTCTTAGCTTCATCTAAGATACCCATCCATGTACCACCCCAGTAATAAGGCATTGGTCCATTGATACAAGCCCAGTCACCAGCTGTTGATGTACCAACTTGTTCACCATCAACTGTTTTAGCTTCACTGTTAGGCATCAATACATAAGGAAGACCCCATGTTGGTAGGAAGTAACAGAATACTTGTTTTGGATTACCTGATGCATCACGAAGTGAATCGTTCATACCAGCAAACCATCCAGCACCCCATTGAGTTGCTTGAGCTTCCCAACCGTTCTGTCTGAATTCTTTACAAGTTTCAATCATGTCATAAACTTTTGAATCAATGTTTAATTTACCATCAACAACCCAAGGAGTTTCTCTGTTTGCATAATAAGCATTCATGAAATCACCTGTTGAGCTAACCATATAAGTTTGGCCATTGCTCTTCTCTTTGATTGTTTGTGCAACTTCTTTGAATTTATCCATATCTGATAGCATTGCTTGTACTTTTTCAGGATCGTCTGTTCCTAAGTATTTTTTAGCAAGAGATCTTCTGTAGAATACAGCACCTGGAGTAGCTTGGTAAGCATAAGCTTTTGTAGCACCTTCATAAGTACCTACATCAAGCATGAACTGATATGTATTAGCAGCTTCTGCTTTTGGTAGTAAGTCATTCAAGTTCATTAAGAAATCAGATTCAACGTAATCTCTTACAAATGCTGCTTCAAGAGCCATTACATCAGGAACATCTCCAGATGATATAGCTGCTTTAACTTTTGTTTGATATTCTCCACTTGTCATTGGAATCATTGTGTATTCAACTTTTACATCAGGATGTTTTTCTTGATATGCAAGTGCGAATGTTTTAATTTCGTTGGTGAAAGACCAAATCTTTAATGTACCGCCAACTTCTCCTGTTATCTGTTTAGGAGCTTCTTCTTTTGCACCATTTGCGAAAATGGTGGAGAAACACATAGCTGTTATTGCAGCTATAGCCAATACCTTCTTTTTCATAATAACCTCCGAAATGAAAAATAATAATATAATAGAAACCGTTTTCTATACATGTATGGTAGCACGTTATTCTGACCTGTCAATTACGAAACATCGAAACAATATAAAAATATTTATTGAAACAATAAAAGTAAAATGTTATTTTGTTAAGTAATATTATGATAATATATTTTTGGAAACTGCTTTTTTTTAAATTCAAAATTGTTATATTTTATTTGCATATTAGAAAAGCAATTATAATAACAATAACAATAATTTTAACAAAATATTGTTTATTCAATGATAATATTTTTTTTAAAAATTGTAGAAAGTTCAGTTGAAACTACTTAATGTTATAAATATCGAAACATGTTTCTATAATATTTATTTTTCATCGAAATAGAAGCTCTTTTTGATTCTTTTATGAGTTTTTTTGTACTTCAATTTCTGACGAAACCAGACAAAAAAAGGAGCTCATTTGAGCTCCTTTGTAAACCGCTTTCTATACTTATCTTGTGATGTTGTTCAAAGCACCTGTCTTCTTTATGCCACTTAAATAAGTAGCAAAAGATGCTACGGATGCAGCTGCTGCCAAGTAGAAAATAACAGTGAGTACCTTTGAATAAGTATCAAGGAAGCTCAAACTGCTC
>JBFHKM010000144.1:0-7032 GCA_041595335.1 Sphaerochaetaceae bacterium | reverse complement strand
TTTTAAGAAAAAAGCTAATAATTTCAAGATAAAAATGGTAAAAAATTAGAGCCTGATTATTTTACTAATTAGACTCTAGGTAATTATTTATATCAACTTTATTTATTGAAATGTTTCTCTCTGTAGCTTTTCATTAAATCATCCATCGCTTTAGAAAGCGCCAATGCATTTTCTATATTATTATGACATTTTTTAATTCCAAGGACCTCGTTTACAATAGCTTGTTCGTAAGGCATAGCTATATGTTCTGGAACTTCAAAATTTAAGATCTCTTTTGTACCATTTTTTTCTATTGTGAAACTATCACCTGATAGAACATCAAAATATATACGTCCTTCACTTCCAATAATTTCACACAAGTTTTCATCTTTGTCAGAAACATAGCAAAACGTTCCTGTTCCAATAATACCACTCTCAAATTTATAGTTAATAAGTACAGTGTCTTCTACGTCATAAAATCCACCTTGATTAGAAACTGAACCTTTAATTTCTGTAATATTACCAAAGAACAGACTTAAATAGTCGAGCATATGGACACCCATATCTACAAATTTACCACCACCAGAAATATCAAATTTCAATCTCCATGGTAAGTTTTCTCTGTTTAAATCTGACGATCTCACCTTTTCTAATTGCTTCAAACTTACAAATCGAACATCACCAATAACTTTAGAATCCAAAAGTTCTTTGATTTTTAAATACTTTTCCAACCCTCTTCTGTAAAAAGCAATATAAACAGGTATATTCTTTTTTTCTGATAACTCTTTTATCTCTAAAAATTCAGCATATGTATTTGCCACCGGCTTCTCTACATATGGAATTTTATTGGCATTCAATACCTGAAGTGCAAAGTCCTTATGATACTTTGGAGGTGTTGCTATATAAACAATATCAATACTATCATCATCCAAAAGCTCAGAAACAGTCTTGTAAACTTTAGAAACGTTATGTCGTTTGGCATAATCTACAGCTTTAGCTGTAGTTCTATTATAAACGGCAACTAAATTTGAATGTTCTGATTTATACAGACCTGGTCCACTTTTTACTTCTGTAACATCACCACATCCAATGATTGCCCAATTAATTTCTTTTTTCATTAACTACCCCTTTTCAAAGAATCTCAGTTTCTTTTTATAGTAATGATACATTGAATTATTGCATTCATAAACAGTCTATTTCAATTTTTGATCATAATTATGAGCACTTATATAACTTTCAATACATCTGTAGGACGTTTTATTAAAAGTTCTCAATTTGTAAATTATTTGATCTCTGATAAAAGCATCAAAACAAACAAACACCAGGAAATAAAAAAATCCAATTAATAATTAAATACCAATTGGAGAAAAATGCAATATCAAGAAATATTGAGATTCAAGCAGTTCAGTTAATATACCCAAAACACAGTGTAAAATCTAATTTTTAACTGAGGAAGGTCATTGCACTAACAGTACAACAACCTTCATTTTACCTACTTACGATAAACTGTGTTCTTACACTTAGGACAAGGTGGTAAAGCTTCATCTTCTTTAATCTTTATCTTACGACCACACTTCAAACAATGATAAGTACCCTTTCCAGGTTTTTCTCCAGTATTATACATAATGCCTCCAATGAATATTTAAGATTTTATGCTTTTGCAAGCATAAATTATGATTCAAAATTACTTTTGATATCACTAACTTTGATTAACATTAATTATACATCTAAATATAATATGTTGTTATAATATTTATCACATTTATTATATTTATTTACGAAAACTGTGAAAAAACACTTACCATATAGATAGTTAAAAGTCTTATTTTAAATAAAATTCTGAATTTCGATAAATACATTCAACTATTTCCAATGATTAAATTTACCACTCACACGAAATATAATATCCATGATCAACAGGACCTGAGCCATGTCCAACATTCATCTGTGCTTTTAAAGCACAGGTCAGATATTCCTTTGCATTTCTCACACTATCTTCAAGAGAATAGCCCTTTGCTAGATTGCAAGCTATTGCACTTGATAAGGTACAACCTGTTCCATGAGTGTTATCATTCTCGACCATGTCGGCCTCAATTGTTAAACTCTTTCCATCATTGAATAGAACATCACGTGCTATCTTACCATCAAGATGTCCACCTTTAACAAGAGAGGAGACATCATACCTCTCACTCAACTCTTCAGCAAATGATGAGAGATTGCTCTCTCCTTCAAGTTTTTTGTTCAGTAGCAGTTCTGCTTCAAAGAGATTTGGAGTTATTACCGTTGCTATAGGGAAAAGATGAGTCTTCAATGCTTCAATTGCATCGTCATCTATAAGTTTGAATCCAGAAGTTGATACTGCTACAGGATCCAAAACTATATTTTTTGCATGATATTCTTTTAGCTTTTTGGCAATTGATTCAATGATTTTCACATTAGATACCATTCCAATCTTTATAGCATCAGGAACAATATCTGAGAAGATTGCCTCAAGTTGCTCCTCAACAAAGGAAGGTCTTACATCATCAATACTTATGACTCCCATTGTATTTTGAGCTGTAAGAGAAGTGATGACACTCATTCCATACACTCTATTTGCAAGCATTGTTTTCAGATCTGCTTGAATTCCTGCACCACCGCTGCAATCAGAACCTGCAATAGTTAAAACATTTTTCATCACTTATTCCTCTCTGAAATCTTCAATGTAGTAATCACAGAGGTCCTGTATGCTCTCTTTATTGTTACCATCATATACACCGACTGTAAAATATCCATTTTTCTTCAGCGTTTTTATTGCAAATGCCGAATCTTCAAATACAAGCACATCTTCTTTTTTGACATCAAGCTCTTTAATTATTTCATCACAGATTTTGGTATCTCTTGCCTTCGAGGATCCTATTTTTGATTCACTTTTTACTATTGTAAAATACTTGTACAGGTTGTTATTTTTAAGAACTGCTTTGCAGAGCTTTTCAGTTGATGCTGTAGCAACAGTCAATATTGTTCCATTGTTGTACATCTCTTCTATGAATTCTTTTGTACCAGATTTCAATTTTATTGAATGTGCATATAGATCATAAATCTTATCAGTTATTTCCAGACGAATTGTTTCAAGACTTTCCTTCAATCCATATTCTTTTTTCAGAAATTCTGATGATTCTTCCAAACTCAATGCCAATACAGCATCATCAAGACCTTTATGAGGTCTCAAGTTTTTATCTTCTATATAAGATGATGCTAGATTTTTCCAAACACCAAGACTATCTATCAAGGTACCATCGAGGTCATAAATATGTACTGGTCTGTTGTTCTTATAAAAAGCTTCTGTGCATTTCTCTTTAAGCTCTCTTGTGGACTTTTCAATATCGTCACTGCCAAATATTGCGGATACAATTGCAACACCATTCAATCCGGACTTTGTAAGAGCCAGTATGTTGTTGACTCCCACCCCTCCAATACCACAAGTTGGGATTGGAGATATCTTGGTTATTTCATTTAGAGTTTCAGGAGTTACCTCAACTGCATCAAGTTTGGTGTTTGTTCTAAATATTGCACCTATACCCAAATAATCAGCACCGTTATATATAGCATAAATTGCTTCTTGTACCGTTTGAACAGAGACTCCTAATATTTTATCAGGACCAATTTCTTCTCTGATGGCTCTGATATTACCATCCTCCTGTCCAATATGGATTCCATCTGCATCGACTCTTTTCATAACTTCTAAATTATCATTGATTATGAGCTTTATATTATTTTTATGACAGAGTTCTTTGATCTCAAGTCCCTCTTTTACAAAGTCATCTTCTGATAAATTTTTCTCACGTAATTGAAGTAATGTTATTCCACCCTTAATTGCTTTTTCACATTGATTGTAGAGAGTATCTCCATCATCAACCCATGATCTATCTGATACAGCATATAGAAGCATCGCCTTTTTGAGATAGTTCTTTTTAGAATCTTTCATACTTTCCTTTTTCCTTTATGTCTCTTACATCAATCTTGCTCATCTCATCAATCAGATATGTTCTGAATGAAGTGTTGCCCAAGTTATTGTCTTTGACTTTTTTAGCTGCTTTCTCTCCAGCGATTCCCATACAAACAACAGCAGCTGCAGTTGCTTCAAATATATCATCAGAATTGGCACTTATAAATGAAGTTATGAGGGATGAGAGCATACAACCAGAGCCTGTTATATTGCTCATCATAGAATCACCATTTCGTATGATTATTGTTTTATCCTCACTTGATACAATATCAATTTCACCTGTAATTACAATTATAGCACATGTAGACTTTGAAAGCTTCCTTGCAAATTCAACAACACTTTTCAATGTTGAATCACTTACCATATCATCAGAACAGGCATCAACTCCAAAGGATTTCTTTGAACCTGTAGCAATTGATTTTATTTCAGAGATGTTACCCTTTATTACAGAGAACTGAACGTTATCAATCAATTTCAAAGCAGATTCTGTACGATAAGCAGATGCTGCAAAACCAACAGGATCAAATGCAACAGGATGGTTCAAATCATTGGCAGTTTTACCTGCAACAAGCATTGACTCAAGTACTCTATCATTGAGTGTTCCCATATTGATGTTTAAGCCACTGCAGATAGTCTGAATATCAGCCACCTCTTTAATTTCATCTGCCATAATTGGTGATGCACCAATAGCAATTGTTATGTTTGCACAATCATTTACAGTTACATAATTTGTAATATTGTGAACCAAAGCTCCATTCTCTCTAAGTTTTCTAAGACAATTCTCTAACATTTCTTCTCTCTCCTATTTTGTTTGTTATTATTGTTATAAGACATATTGCAATCATCACAGGGAATGTAATTCCAAATGGTGTGTTGCATTTCATGAGCACTCTATAAAGGATAAATCCAATTATCCACAGAATTAAATTGGTGTTGTCGACATTCAAAGAGCTTGAATCTTTGTGCAAGAAAAAATGATCTGCAATCATTATGGAAATCATTGGAGCAAAGAAAGATCCAAGAAGATACAGAAAGGATTCGAAATTAGATATCGGAGTGAACAGAGCAAGAATCACACCCAAGACTGTTACAGATGAAGAAATTTTCTTCTGACTCAGATTTTTTTTGATTGAAAGAGAGCTTATTCCTGCAGAGTAAACATCTAAGAAAGTCGTTGTGACCGTTGAGAATACAACAATCATAATGGCTGTTAAAGGAAGTCCAGCGCGGTTTAAGATCAACTCAATGTTGCTAGAGCCACAGTAGATTGCACCACCAAGCCCTATCACATACATCCAGATGCTAACAAACGAATACACAAGAGTTGCAGTAAGCGCACCATTTCTATTTTTATTATCATCTTTCGTGTAATCACTTATGAGAGGTAACCAAGATAGAGGCATAGCAACACTCAACTCAACAGCAAAGCCAAAGCTCATAGTTGAATCCAATGGAGGTTGAACTGCTGTTCCTTTGAAAACAACTCTAGACATCACTATGGTCAATATCATTAGAAGTGACATTGCTGCAATGTTTATATATTTGATGTTGTTTATACCAATCAGAACCCAAACAAGAATGAAGGCTCCAATTATTACTGACCAGAAAGTGATTCCCAAGGCTACCACAGAATCTGCTGCATATGCACCAGATATAATCATAATGGCAGTCCAACCAACAAGAGATATTATGTTGATTGAGGAAAAGAATAATCCTCCCCATTTACCAAATGATAGCTTGGTTGTTTCCATTGAGCTCTTACCTGTATCACAACCGATGACTCCCGCTAAATAAAGCAAAATTCCGCCAATCAAATGACCAAGCAGTATCGCAAAAAGAGCCTTTGTGAAACCTAGTGGCGCCAAAAAAGTACCCGTCAATATTTCTGCAATAGATAGTGCAGATCCAAACATAATAAGTGTAGTTGAAAAAATATGATTACTAGATCTTTCCATTCTGTCTCCTTTCAGGAAAGACTTGTACAATTCCTTGAAAAAAGTTAAACAGAAATATCTATAAAGCTTCCTACGTTGGCATTATCCAAATCAGGTTTAAAAGGGTCAAAGTCTTTAACTTTATCTCAGCCTGTAGAACAGCAAGCTCCCCTGTAAATATTAAAATATACATATATTGATAGCCCCTAAATAAAAACATGTCAAGACATATTTACATTTTCACATTTTTAAAAACTTCAACAACAGAATTCATTCTTTTCAAAAATATAACACTCTCAAACACAAAAAATATCATTTTTTTTATAAAAGAAATGCATAAAAAACCGTAATAATTATTCTTTTTCTTTTTTTTGTTGTTACATTTTTTTAGACTTTTTTTCACACATTAAATACAAATGAAAAAATTTATTATCTTATATTTTTGATAAACAAGAGCTTTTCCATATATAATATAATATTTAGGAAACATGTATAATAAATATGATATATTGACATAAATATTAACGTTTCCTATGTTACCAACCAAGGAGATTTTAAAAATGAAGAAAATAAAAATGAAAAAATCTGTTAGTGGAATTCTATTAATAAGTCTACTTTTATTGCTAATGAGTTGCTCAGGCGAAATTAACTCATCAATAATAAATCCACCTAGTTGGGCAATTGGCACATGGTCTGATAGTACCGGTTCAATATCTTATACTTTTACAACTGATGATATGATAATGGACATGAGTTCAGTTGGAATGTCTGTTGATATAAAAGAAGCAATAGCTAAAGAGGATGGAGCAAAAGCTAAAGAAAATGTTTCTGGAGATTCTTATAAAGTAACAATTTCAGCAGGAAACGAATCAGGAACGTACACTTTTGTAAAAACATCAGATACCACTTTAAATTTTACTATAGCTACATCTGGTATTACTTTTGGACCTACAGAATTGGTTAAAAAATAAATCGCAACTATTATTCATTTAACTTGATTATTTATTTATAATTCTCAGTTATTTGCACATAATTATGGGAAAATACGGGTTGTTGCAAAAGTCTGTATGAAGACTTGGCAAAGGCTCTCTTTTTGTCTGATTCGTTAGATAGTTAATAATTGTTAATTCT
>JBFHKM010000143.1:0-7062 GCA_041595335.1 Sphaerochaetaceae bacterium | reverse complement strand
ATCATGAAGTTGCAGCATATTATAGCTGAACTGCTGTTTGATGATAGAAATTTATTTATGATTCTTTGGAACTCTTTCTCTTCATCAATATTATCACTGATGAGCCATTTTATGTTCTCATCTTTGATTTGAATGTTGTGGTTTTTTAGAGAGTGAATGAAACCTCTGTACTTCTCAGTTCCCTGATAGTTATCGCAGTAAAAGATCCCTGCAATGTCCTTGTGTCCTTCTTCAACTATCTGATGTACAAGTAAATCAGCACATCCTCTGTCGTCAATAATTATCTTAGGAAAATTGGTTTCGGGGTAGTAGTTGTTGTAGAAGATACATCTTATATCTTTCTGTTCAATCTTGTGATAGATATCGAGGTTGGGGTTCATGAGGCTGGCTTTAACGCCATCAATAATTATACCATCAAAGCCTTTAGAACATGCGAGAAGGCACTCTCGCTCCTGTGAGAACTTGTTATCAGTATAGAAGATACGCAGTTCTATGTTCTTGTTCTCTATTTCAGATTTCAGGCCTTTTATGAATAGATCATTTGCAAATTTATCCTGACCTTGAATTATGGTTGCAATGCGATATTTGCAGTTGCTATCAATGATCTGACTTTCAATTTCATTTGTTTTGAAATAGGTCCCCGAGCCTTTGATTGAGTACAATATTCCCTCATCTTTGAGTTGGTTTATTGCAGTTCTAACAGTCTCTCGGCTGACCTTATAACGTGTGCATAGATAATTTTCAGAGGGAACTTTTTTTATTGAATTGTATTTATTCTGCTCTATGAAAACCAATAAATACTCATATATCAAATCTTTTTTCAATTTTTTCTTCATCAGTTCCCTCTAAATTATTTATTGTATTGTTGCATCAATGTTTTCAGATTCTTTGATCCATTTTATAAGTCTGGCTCTCAAATCTTCTTTTATTGATGAATAAGATTCTTCATCTATTATGTTGTTGAGCTGGAATGGATCGCTCTCCATATCATATAGATAATCATCAAAATATTCATTGGTGCTAGCTCTCTCTCCACCATTGATGTGAGGAGCATAAACGCTGTACAGATATCTGTTGGTTCTGATACATCTTCCAAGTCTGCTTTCTGAAATTTGAGCATAGATCTCATCTGGCTCATTATCATGGAGATGAAGTACCTCGTCAAGGAGATTCTCTCCAATCATCTCATCGCCAACATCAATATCTGCGATAGAAAGAATTGTCTTAGCAAGAGATCCTGTGCTAACAAGACGCTTGACAACTCCTCCATTGTTGAATTTACCGCCTGCAATAATTAGAGGTACCTTCAAAGCAGAATCATGACATGTTCTCTTGTAATCATCATAGCCATTGAGATGGGCATCTTTATTTCGAGTGTTAAAATGGGAGCCATGATCTGATACATATATGATCACTGTATTGTCATAGATTCCTTTGGCTTTAAGCTCTTCAATAACTCTACCAAGATTGTTATCAAGAGAGTTGCACTGTCCAAGATATTGAGGGTATTCCTCTCGTCCATCTCCACCCAATACCTCAAGGTCTTTTGGCAATACAAAGTTCTTGTATTTCTCCTCGCTTCCTTTTGGTCCTTGGTAGTGGTGTGCATCATTTTGGTGATGTGGTTCAATATGGGATAAGAAGAGCATGAAAGGTTTCTTCTGTTCATCTTTTTTTATGAAATCAAGAGCATAATCTGTTATGCAATCACATCTGTATCCATCAAATTCACATTTGTTGTTGTTCTCATCAAAGACAAAACCACCATATCCATCAGATGTAAATTCAAGAACATCACTGCCTCTCCAGTATCCTGTGTAGCCACCACGTAGCTCTCTAGGTACTGCTATCTTCTGAAAATCTTGATAAGGTTTTTCCTCTAGATTACCAGTTGAAGCCAAATGCCATTTACCTACATAAGCTGTGTTGTAACCACCTGATTCAAGATAATGAGCAATTGTCTTTGAATCAGGAGGAAGAGCAATTGAATTTCTGAAACAACCAGTATCAGTTGCATACTTACCTGTCTGGAATATAGCTCTGCATGGTCCACATACAGGTTGTGGAGAGAACGCATTTTCAAATAATGTTCCTTCCGCAGCTAGTTTATCTAGATTTGGGCTTATATCTAATGGTTGGCCATAACAGCCAATTGTATCAGCTCTCTGCTGATCTGAAAAATAAACTACAATATTTGGTTTACTCATTGTTCTCACCTTTTTTTCTACTATTTTTTACCTGACTGTTAATGATCAAAACTAATGTTATGATTATCAATGATAAGAAAGCTATGCAGATAGGACTTGAAACAAATATGTCCCATTTACCATCACTTAGAACCAAAGATCTTCTGAAATTTTCTTCTGTTAATGTTCCAAGAACCAATCCAAGCAATACTGGGATTGTTGAGAATCCAAACTTACTCATTATATATGCAATTACTGCAAATACGAGAGTTACCTTTATATCAAATAAAGATGAATTCACACTGAAAGCGCCGGCAAAACAGAACATAACAATAATTGGAGTCAGCAGATATACTGGTACTGAAATTACTTTAGCAAACCATTTTGTTAGAATCTTTCCCTGTAGGAACATGAAAATATTGACAAATATAAGACCAATCATGATTGCATACATGATGGGACCATGTTCTACAAATAGATTTGGGCCAGGAGTCAGGCCATTGATCATAAGAGCACCAAGCATAATTGCAACAGAACCATCACCTGGAATACCCATTGTCAACAATGGAATCAATGTGGCACCTGTTACAGCATTGTTTGCTGTCTCACATGCGCTGATACCTTCAAGAGATCCCTTACCAAACATCTCAGGATGTTTGCTCATGGACCTTGCTCTATCGTAACTGAAGAAACTTGCCATTGAAGCACCAGTTCCAGGAATGATTCCGATGATAACACCGATGATAGCTGAAAGTATCATTGGTCTTCTTACTGATTTCTTCTCTTCTTGTGTAAACTTTGCATTCTCTTTATTGAGATCTTCTGTGTTCACCTTTGTATCAACAACTACCTTCTCACTCTTTGCAAGTACCTCAGATAGGGCAAACAGACCTATAAGAGAGATAACCAAAGCAATACCTGAGTATAGATTTATATTGTTGAATATAAATCTTGTACCGCCGGACATAGCATCAATACCGATTGTTGAGATAAACAATCCAAATGCTCCTGCAATGATACCTTTTATGAGGTTGTTACCAGAAACACCTGCTATGATGGTGAGTCCAAATGCACATACCAAGAAGTATTCAGGAGTTCCCATCATCTGTGCAAACTTTGCAACCTGTGGAGCAAAGAACAGAAGAACAATTGCAGAGAATATTCCACCAAATGTTGAAGCAATCAAAGCCATCTTGAGAGCCTTCATGCTCTTACCTTGCTTTGTCAAAGGATAACCATCAAGCATTGTAGCAGCAGCGTGTGGAGTTCCTGGAGTTTTGATTAAAATTGCAGAAATCGATCCACCGTAGGAGCCGGCACAGTATATTCCAAGAAGGAACATAAATGATTCAACAGCACCAAGGGTATATGTGAATGGTAGAAATAAAACGATACATAAAATAACGGTCAATCCTGGAATGGCTCCAAAGATAACACCTAAAAACAATCCTAAATTCATATAGAGGAAGTTCGGTACATTGAAAAGTAATGCACTTCCTTGTAAAAATAAATCCATTTTAATAACTCCCTATGGTAAACGTACTTTGAGTAAATATTGGAAAAGAAATCCAATCATTATTGCAGCTGAACAGATGATTATATAGCTTGATAGTTTTCTGCATCTGAAGTAGAAGAGCATCAATATTCCAAATACAATGGAACTGAAAATGAAGCCAATATAATGGAGAAGAAGTAGAAATACCACCATCATAGCCAATATGATGAGAGCTCTCACTTCAACAAGGAGGGTTATCTCTTTTCTTTCTATTTCCTTCTTTCTGATAAGAGAGATTATATCTTTCAACAGAAGAACAGAAGAAAATAATAGTACAATCTGAAGCATGAGAACTGGGAAAGTTCTAGCTGTAATTTGTGACGTTGTGTTAACACGAATCTGGCTTGGGACAAGCTTGAGGCAAACTAGGGCAATAACGATAAATAGAATTGAACCTACAATATTTATAGGTACATTCATCTTATGCTTCTCTAATTTAGCTCCTGTATTATCAATAAATAAATCTATTGAATCTAAAAAGTTTTTCATTAAGTCCTCTTTCTGAAGAACAAAGATGGCGTCTTATTTAGAACACCATCTTTGTTACGGAGTAATATTATTTGTTGTTCTGAACAATCTGAATAACATGTTCGATATGGTTATTCATATCTTCTGCAGTCCAATCTGATGATTCAATCATCAACTGTGAGAATAATTTCTGCATGTCTTCTTTCTGCATGATCTCTAAGTAAGCAGTTCTAATCTTAGCAACAACTTCAGGAGAAGTTCCTTTTCTTGCTAGTAAGAAACAAGTGTTAGGGAAGTAAGAGTCTATGCCATATTCACCTACAGGTTTTACATCTTTGAATACATCATTGTTAACAGGTTTGTCACTGAATACAGTTACAGGAGTCAATGTACCAGCTTCTACAGCACCTTTAGCTTGTGATTGGTGTGATAGAGCGAATTCTGTTTCACCTTTAGCAACAGCTGCTAAAGCAAGGTTTGCACCATTGTAGCTTACTAGAGTCAAATCAATTCCTAATTCTTTGAATAGAGCTTTTGCAATGAAAGCTTCTGAACCAGCAATCCCATTAACAGCTACAACACATGTGTGGTTTGCACCATATGCTTTTAAATCATCTAAATTGTTGATGTTCAATCCTGCATTTGCAGTCATAACGAATGTTGCTGAATACATGTTCATTACAGGAACATAGTCATCATATTTGAACATAATTGCTTCGCTACCATCTACATTAGGAGCGATTGAGAATGCACCCTCACCACCGAAGATCAAGTTGTATGAATTTGCTTCATTCTTTAAGAAGTTTGTTAAAGCTACGTTACCACCAGCTCCCAATTCATTTGTAGCCAATACAGGTTGACCCAATAATTCCTGACCATAAACTGCAGCTTTTCTGTTAACTAAGTCTGCAACTCCACCTACTGCCCATGGACAGATAACTGTAACAGGCTCTTCTGGCCATGCATCTACTGGTGATTGTGTTGATTCCTTAGTACCGTTTGCGAATAGTGCTGAGCTCATAATTATGCTCATCATCAAAATAGAAAATAATTTTTTCATTTCCTTTTCTCCTCTTTTTATTTATAACTTAAGGTTAAGCCGGGTTTTCTGATATCACAATACAAAAAAAACGACTTTATAATCAAAGTTGTATGATATTATAGGTATTCTTAGAAGTTGTATTGTTAAAAAAAATGAATATGTCTACTTTGTTGATTGAAAATTTAGATAAATTTTTACCTATTTAAAAAAGAAAAGTTATTGAAATGAGGATTATTCTTACTATAATTGCCATATATATCGATATATTTGACACATTTATATGTATACAGGAAAAAGGATGAAATACTTATAAATTGATAATTTTGACAAAAAGAAAAGCATGAATCAAAGATGTCTATTTTAAATAGAATTTTTTAATTCATGCTTTATTAACTTGTTATTTGAAACTACTTAAATTTTTTTAAGTGGTCTCCATCTTTTGAAAGTTGTATATACCTATGCCTGTTTTTCAAACATCTGTGCAACATCCTCAAGATATTTTCTTATTGGAAGATGCTGTGGACAGATCTTCTCACACTTACCACATTTAATGCAGTCTGAAGCTTTTCCAAGATTCTTTGAAGCAGTGGTGTAGTTGCTGTAATAGAAACTGCAGTTGTTATCATTGAACTGTACCTTCTGATTGTAGCAGGTAAATAGATCAGGAATTGATATATTTTTAGGACATCCTTCAACACAATAACGACAGGATGTGCAATCGATTGTCTCCTGTTCAGATAGAATCTTCTGAACCTTATCGATTGCAATTCTTTCTTTTTCAGTTATTGGTTGGAAGTCTTTCATGAAGCCAACATTCTCTTTCAATTGATCAATTGTACTCATTCCACTGAGAACCATAACAACTGATGGGAAAGATGCTGTAAAGCGTATTGCATAGTTTGCATATGATTTGCCTTCCTCATCAAAGATATCTTTTGCAGACTGTGGAAGGTTTATCAAAGAACCACCTCTGCATGGCTCCATAACAATTATTGGTTTGTTGTGTTTCTCACAGACATCATATACAGCTTTGCTCTGAACGGTTGGATTGTAATAGTCACTGTAGTTGAATTGAATCTGAACGATCTCTATCTCTGGATGTTCTGTAAGAATCTTATCTAAGAATTCTGCAGTATCATGGAAAGAGATACCCATATGTTTGATTCTTCCTTCTTTCTTAAGATTCTTCACAACTTCAAAAGCATTGCAGCTTTCAAACTTGTCATAGTTGTTCTTTGTCAATGAATGAAGAAGATAGTAATCAAAATATTCAACACCAGTGAGTTTCAACTGCTCTTCGAAAAATGGTACGATGTCAGATTCCTTCTCAAAGTAAGGAGATGTCAATTTATCAGTCAAACTGTAGCTCTCTCTGGGGTAGCGGTCTGTAAGACATTTTTTTATTTCAGTTTCACTCTTACCAGAGATGTAACCATGAGCTGTATCAAAATAAGTAAAACCTTCCTTCATGAATATATCCACCATCTTGATGAACTGCTCTCTATCTACTTCCTCTCCAATCATTGGTAATCTCATGCAACCAAATCCAAAGTTTTTTTTCATTGTGAACTCCTAAAATTCAATAATATAGATGTGCTTCTGTATCTGCACTCCATACACATTGATATGATCAAAACAATCATATCTTTATTTTCAATCAAATGCTGATTACAAAAAGATGGTGAATATCAGAATAACTTTTATTCACCCCCTTTCGTTATTTATAATATGCAATTGTTCAATGCTGAATCAACTGCATGTATGAGGTGAGTGAAACACGTTGGTGTTTCATTCACCTTCAACTTATGTAT
>JBFHKM010000142.1:0-7198 GCA_041595335.1 Sphaerochaetaceae bacterium | reverse complement strand
TAGAGACTGGAAAGCTTGCAAATAGTTTGAAGATTTTGGATGATGAATGTCTTAAATATTTACCTGAAATCAGCGAGTCTCCAAAAATACTGGGAACTTACAAGAACATACCAGTTGTTCAACCAATTGGTGATAATCAAGCAAGTTATTTAGGTTCTGTAAAAGAAAAGGAAAAGAGTCTCCTTTTAAATTATGGAACTGCTGGTCAGATATCATTTTACACAAAATCCTATGAAAATTTTGCAGGATTTGAGACTAGACCTTTAGGAAATAATGAAGGTTATATTCATGTTGCATTTTCATTATGTGGAGGAAACTCTTATAAAATCTTATCACGATTTTATAGAAGTGTTGTAGATTTAGTAGGTAATAATCAAGATTGCAATATAATGAAAGCAATGGATGATATGGATCTAGATTTTTCGACTAAAGAAATACAATGTATGCCTTATTTCTTAGGAAAAAGAGGGACTGAAACAAAAAATGCTTTCTTCAGTAATATAAGTGAATCAAATTTCACTCCTCAAAATATTGTCAAATCATTGGTTCAGGGTATGGTAGATGAATTGTATGAAAATTATGAACATTTACCATCCGATGTAAAAGACAAAATCAAAATATTAGTTGGATCTGGTAATGGTATACGAAAGAATAAACATTTAATTAAAGCTGTTGAGTTAACTTATGAAAAACCTCTTGAACTATTTAATTTATCAGAAGAGAGTTGTTTAGGAGCAATAATACATGCTGGTAAATCTTTGAATATTTATAAGACCTATAGTGAAGGATCTTCCGATATAGTATTTTATGATCAAAATTAAAGATTTAATGCTAATGTAATAATCTTAAATAATTATTAGTATTAATCCTAATAATAACTGGTATTATAATTTTTTGCTTATTGATATTTGTTTGTAACTTCGCATGCTATCAGTAATTCTCTGATAGCATATTTTTACGTTATCATTTTTTTACTCTCAGATGATGGTTATTTTCTTTGCTTTTATAACAGCTGCAGTGATAATAGAATTTGTAATATCAAATATAACACTGCCTGTTTCTAACAAAAGTCTCACAAGAGAGTTCGAATAAGACCTTTATCGTGAAGTTAATGCTATATTTAGGGTGAAAATCATTGCAAAAATATTTATTACTATTATAATTATTTTATATTGTAAACAAGGAGCCCTATAATATGGCAAAAACTTTAACTGAAAAAATCCTTGAGTCTCATCTAATTGAAGGTGAGATGGAAAAAGGTGAACCAATTGGAATCAAGATAGATCAAACATTAACTCAAGATGCCACTGGTACAATGGCGTATTTGCAATTTGAAGCTATGGGACTCGAAAAAGTTCAAAACGAATTAGCTGTAAGTTATATCGATCATAACACAGTGCAGGTTGGATTTGAAAATGCAGATGACCACAAGTATTTACAGAGTGTTGCAGCAAAGAAGGGAGTTGTCTTCTCTCGTCCTGGAAATGGTATCTGTCATCAGGTTCATTTAGAAAGATTTGGACAACCAGGAAAAACATTATTGGGATCTGATTCTCATACACCAACAGGTGGTGGTCTCTCTATGATTGCTATTGGTGCCGGAGGACTTGATATCGCAGTTGCTATGGCAGGTGGCCCTTTTCATATAATAACACCAAAAATTATTGAAATTAGACTTTCTGGAAAACTCAGAGAATGGGTGAGTGCTAAAGATGTGATCTTGACAGTACTTCAAAAATTTGGAGTTAAAGGAAATGTTAACTGTATTTTTGAATATACTGGAGAAGGTGTCAAAACTCTTCAGGTGCCAGAACGTGCAACAATCTGTAACATGGGAGCAGAGTGTGGTGTAACAACATCTATCTTCCCAAGTGATGAAAATACAAAAGCCTTCTTGGACGCTCAAGGTAGAGGTGAATGTTACAGACCACTATCAGCTGATGATGGTGCAAAGTATGATGATGTATTTGAATTGAACCTAAGCGAGGTCGTTCCTTTATGTGCAGCTCCTCATAGTCCAGGTAATGTGGAATCAATCAAATCTCTTCAGGGTAAAAAGGTTGACCAGGTCCTCATTGGCTCCTGTACCAACTCTAGCTATGATGACATGAGAAAAGTTGCAAACATCCTTGATGGACAGACTGTAAATCCAAGTGTCTCATTGGGAATTGCTCCAGGATCAAGAGAAGTTCTACTCATGTTGAGTGAGGATGGTTCTTTAGAGAAACTTATAAAAGCAGGTGCTAGAATTCTTGAAAGTGCATGTGGATTCTGTATTGGTAACCATCAGAGCCCAGGTTCAGGTGCTGTATCACTTAGAACAAGCAATCGTAACTTTGAAAGACGATCTGGAACTGCAGATGCACAGCTTTATCTAGTATCTCCTGAAACAGCAGCTCTAGCTGCAATTACAGGTGTGTTCACAGACCCTTTATCAGATCATGGAATAAAGTATCCTGGAACATTCTTGGTAGATAAATTCATCATTGATGATTCAATGTTCATCTTCCCTCCAAAAAATACTGATGATATTGTAATATCTCGTGGTCCAAATATTGGAGCACCACCATCAAATACTCCTCTCGAGTATCATGCAAAAGGTGAGGTAACCATTAAAGTTGGAGACAAGATAACAACAGATCATATAATGCCAGCTGGTGCAAGATTGAAATATAGATCAAACATCCCTGAGTATTCTAAGTATGTATTTGAAGGTGTTGATCCTACTTTCCACGATAGATGTCTTGCAAACAAGAAAGAAGGTAAGGCAAACTTTATAGTAGCTGGAGCTTCTTATGGTCAGGGCTCAAGCCGTGAACATGCTGCTATCTGTCCTATGTATTTAGGTGTGAAAGTTGTTCTTGCAGTATCTATTGAAAGAATTCACCAGAACAATCTATGTAACTTTGGTATTGTACCTTTAACATTTACAGATGAAGAAGATTACAATGCAATAAAACAGGGTGATGATATCTACATTCAAGATCTTCCAGATCAAATTGAGATGGCTTACCTTGAGGGCAATCCTGTCATTGTTGAAGTTGGTGGTAGAAACATTAAGATGAAGTGTGATATTACAGCTGATCAAAAAGAGATGCTCATCAATGGTGGACTTCTGAATGTTTTGAAAAGTAAAACAGAAGCTAAGTAAAAGTTTGTAACAACTCGAATTGCTTTTAATATTTTGGTCTCTTCTTAATTGAGGGGACCTTTTTTATAGAAAAAAATATCAGTTACTTAAATAAAATGATAGCACTAGCATTTTATGTGTAACTGATTAGGGAAGAATTGTAGTTCTTAATAATCACCATTATATTTTGAAAAACATAATGTGTCAATTGTTAATTTATATATTTCTCTGTGACTCAATAAAACGATTTATGTCATCATCACTGAAACGTCCTACTGTGCAGCAGTAATAGTTTCTTGTCCAAAGAGTTGGAAGCCTAGATTTTAAAGATGGAAATTCAATCCTCATTGCATGGGATGTGTAGCTCTTTAATTGCTGAATTAAAAAATGTGGGCTATCTTCTGGTCTGGCTCTTACCAAAAGATGAACACAATCTGGCATGATTTCATATGATACTATTTCAAGATCTATTGTCTTGGCTTTCTCATCTAAAAGTTCTTTCAATCTCACTGCAACATCATCAACAAGAACCTCTCGTTGATATTTTGGACACCATAGAAGATGATAGTACAAACTGGTAACAGTTGATTCACTGGATTTCCATCGTTTTGTCATTGTTTATTCCTTGTTTGTTATTTTATCATACATATGAATTTGAATAAATAAAAAAGCTACCAACTTTTTACAGTCGATAGCTTAATGAGATTTTTTATGATATTAATTAGTGGAACCTTGCATAATTTCATCTAATGTAGAATCATCAAGATTTGTTTGATAGAAAAGTTTGTAGAAAGTCTTAGCTTCCTCTCTTATATCAAAATCAAAGTACTGAGGATAAACTAAATTACCCAACCAGTTTATACCTAAAATTCTGTTTAAAGAAGGTGGATTATCAATCCATGAGAAAGGACCTTCTGGAATCAAGTAAACTCTGTTGTTCTTTACAGCATCAAGCTCACTGAAAGCACTGTCCTCTGCCATAAACTCATCATAACCACCGTCATGGCTCAAAATTATGATATCAGGATTCCAAATAAGTAGCTGTTCTGGACTCACTTGGATATTGTTTCCAGTTCCTTCTACTACATTGATGAGTCCTGCCAGTCTCATTGTCTGAGTTCTGAATGAACCTCGAGGGTATGATGTCAGTCCATCTGTACCAGTTCCAAAATAAATACTTACTTTATCTTCATCTGCTATATTTTGAGTTGCCTGTTCTGCACGTGAGATTGTGGTCTCGCTGTATTCTGCTTTTGCTTCACCTTCTTCTTCCATATTGAATAGTTCGCCAAGTTTTCTGTAAGTTGTACCCATATCATCAAGATATGCTTCAATGAAAACTACAGGAATTCCAAGATTGTCTTGAAGCTCATCAAGTTGAGCAATCATCTCATCCTTACTTCCTTTAACCTCACCAACATCAACAACAACTTGAGGATCTGCTACCATAACAGCTTCCATATTTAAGTTTGCCTTTGCACCATAGAAGGCACCAAAAACAGGTCTCTCCAATACTTCTTTGTCAAAGAATTTATAAAGTTTCTCTGATGGTCTTGTGCCCCAACCAACCATTTTCTTTGGAGCCATTGAGTACAGTGCAATCTGTGCCATATTCCCTGAAGGAGCCACTCTTTCTATATCAACAGGTAATGTTGTGGTTCTACCAAGTGAATCTGTGAAGCTTCTTGTCTGTTGCACCTCAATCTGTGCAGGAGCCTCTTGTCTACCTTGGGCACTCAGCCCCGCCATCATCAGCATCATGAATGCCAATACAATTCTTATTTTTTTCATCTAAAAATTCCTCTTTATTTAATTTTTTCAATTATAAATATTGATATTTGTTTGTTGTTTTTATAAATACAGTGATCACCTCTATCGATGATGCACTCCCTCATCTTCTGTTTTGTTGATTTGCTTTTAAATCCATAGTATGTCTCTATAAATTTCTCAACATCATCCTTCTTCAGTGGCTGACTGAAATCAATCTCTCTGTGAAAGTGTTTGAATTCAGCACCTCTATCATTGAGATATTTTATAAGAGTGTCGTTAGAATCATGATTCTCATTTCTTACATAAATAATCTTCTTCTTGCAAAGTGAGGAAAGTCTTTCTAAATTATCTTCAATCTCCATTCTTGAGAAGAAAGAGAGAAGCAGATAATCACATGGCTCTCTATTCAATTCTAGGTACTCTTCAAATGTCATGTTGAACAGAATTTGATTCTCTTTTTTTGTTTCAACCAGATAATTAAAAGCATATTTATTGGGTTCAACCAAAATCATTTGTCTGCAATGATCTCTTATATATTGATCTAGCCTACCCAAACCGGCTCCTACATCAATTACGGTACTGTTGTTATCCAATATAGGAGAGATCAAAGATGCAAGGTTCTCATGAAACTTGCTGTATTTAGATGATGTTTCAAACCATCCTATGTTCTCTTCATTCCATTCAAACAATTTATTTTGCATCCTTATTTTCTAATGTTGGAAAGCATATCTTTCTTCCATTCTTTTCTATTATATCTATTGGAATATCATAGATTGTCTTTAAGTTCTCACTTGTCATCACATCATCTGTATTTCCGTGGGCAAGAATTTTGTTATCATTTAAAAACATAACTTTATCACTGAACCAAAGAGCTTGCTCTGGATTATGTGTTGAAAGTATTATTGAATACCCCATATCCTTAAGAGATGATATAGTATTCATAACCTTAAATTGATTTCCATAATCAAGATTTGCTGTGGGTTCATCTAAAATCAAAATATGAGAGCCCTGCGCTATAGCACGAGCCAATATCACAAGCTGTCGCTCGCCTCCACTTATTGATGATGCCAATTTATGGGATAGGTGAGATATGTTGAATCTCTCCAATGCTTCCATAGCAATTCGCTTTTCTCTTTTCTTAGGAGAGCCCAATGAATCTATTCTGCATGTTGTACCCATCAAAACAGTGTCAAATACAGTGTAGTCGAATGTGTTTGAGGAATATTGTGGAATGTATGCAATCTCTCGAGCAAGCAGCTTCCTTGAATAGGTCTCAAGTTTTTTATCTTCTATTAGAATCTCTCCACTTTCTTTCTTTAAAAAACCAAGCAGAAGTTTGAATAATGTAGATTTTCCAGCTCCATTCTTTCCAAGTAGGCATAGAAACTCACCTTCATTTAGAGAGAAAGATACATCATCAAGTACTTTATGATCTTTATAAGCAAAACTTAAATTTTTAACATCCAGTCTCATTATTTCTTTCCCTCCCTTATCATCAAATAGAGGAAGAAAGGAGCACCAATGAAACTTGTTAGGATACCAAGTGGAATCTCTCCTGTAGTCACTGTTCTAGATAATGTATCAACAAGCATCAAAAAACTTGAACCCATCAATATTGAAATTGGAACAGAATGACGATAATCGCAACCAACAATCATGCGGGTAAAATGTGGTATGACAAGTCCAACCCAACCAATATGACCCGATACACCAACACAGGCTGCTGTCATCAATGTAGAGCCAAAAATGACGACCTTTCTTAGAAGTATGGTGTTGATACCAAGACTCATTGCTTCATCTTCATCAAGAGTCAATAGATTTAATTTCCATCTCAAGAGAATTATTGGGATTAGACCAATGATGATTGGAATTATCATGAATTTTATATCGCTCATCTTTACAGATGCCAATGATCCCATGAGCCAGTAGGTAATGGCAGGAAGAGCATCATCTGTATCTGCTACAAGTTTTACGAAGGATGTTCCAGATGTGAAAATACTGGAAATCATTATTCCTCCAAGAATCAAGCCAAGAGTCTTTTGGTTCATAAGTTTTCCACTTATGAATGTAACAAGAATAACTGCTACCAGTCCAAACACAAAACTTAAAGCGCTTATGCTGAAATATGAGAGGTCCAATAGAATTCCAAGAGAGGCTCCGAAACCTGCACCTGCACTTGTTCCAAGTACATCAGGAGATACCATTGGATTTTTGAACATTCCTTGATAAGCAAGGCCTGAAACACTCAATGCACCCCCAATAATAGCTGAAGAGAGGATTCTGGGCATTCTAATTTTA
>JBFHKM010000141.1:0-7361 GCA_041595335.1 Sphaerochaetaceae bacterium | reverse complement strand
TCTTCTCAATCAAGATTCTCTTATGCAGTTTGAACTGTTGAATATTTCTGTAGGTTGAACTTCCATCTTTTTGTTTTTCACATAGATACATCATATCTCGTCTCATATATTCTTTATCCATCAAACTCATATCATTTGTTGTGATTATAAGCTGAGATTGTGTTGAATTGGCGAGATATATCTTTATGAACTCTGAAACAAGTGCAGAATGAAGAGATGTATCAAATTCATCAATTGCCATGAAAACGCCTCTATTAACTAGTTGGTACATTATGCTTTCAAGTCCAAAGAATCTCATCGTTCCATTTGATTCCATTGATGATGGGAATGTGAACTTGCCGTAATCATTAGAATGTTCAAATACAATTTTTTTTATCTCATCACGCTTTTTAGTATCGGGGCCATCAATGAGATCAACATCATCAATTTGGAAGTCAGCTTTCTTAAGAAGGGTGGAATAGAAATTTTGGCTCTCCTTATCTTCTTCCATTTGATTCAAGCTATTTTTTATTATGTTGGTAGCAGGTTTTATTCCTGCAACAAGATTCTCATTGAAATATCTATAGACCTTATCAAATTCTTCAGAATTTACATTCGATCTATCATATGATGATAGAACTGTATTGTTGTTGGTGGTATTGCCTGTAAGAATGAGTTTGTCACTCATACTGAAGTTGCATCTAGGTGAGAAAATTAGGCTCGATGTTTTTTTATGCTCATCATAATAACGCTCGTAAATAATTGCCTTTCTTCCTTCAGGTTTGAAAGAAAGTTCCTCTTTGTAGATTATTTTATTATCAAGTGAGATAAAATAATGATAAAGAATTTTATCTATGTAAAAATTTAAAGTGAATTTTCCAGGGGATGTTTTAATTTTTTCATCAAAAAGGAATGGGACAAATCCTGTTTTTTCTCTTTTTGATACATGAAAGTGAAGTTGAATACTTCTTACAAAGTCAATTGCATCTAGGATTGTTGATTTACCTGAAGCGTTGTAGCCATACAGAACAATAAATTTTAAAAGTTTATCATCTTCTGAAGCATCCATCAGCACATAATTTTCGATTCCATAGTTGATTTTTTTATTAGGATCAAAACTTATAGTCTGTTTTGTTTTTATAGAGCGAAAGTTTTCTACACTAAAATCACGAATCATTAACTTATAACCCCTTTTTTACATCTTTAACTAACTATAGTATCGAAGTTTTCCTTTTGTCAAACTATAGTTTCTAAATAACATATAGCTAAAAATCTAAATTTTGCATCAAAAGATAGAAATATTCTATAAATGAGGAAATAAAAGAAGCCACCAATTATGTGGTGACCTCTATAAATAATTACTTTAATAAGATGTAATATAGAATGGCTAATATGATAAATAACACAATTGCTATTATAGCCCGAATTATTCTGCGTCGTCTTTTCAGACGTCTACCAACGCTAGTTTGATTCTTAACTTTTTCTTTTTCAGTTAATATTTCAAATAATTCTTCTCGTTTTTTTTCTATTTTAACTTCGTTTTCTTTTTCTTTCTTATCTTCTATTACTTTTTTAAGAGTTTCCTCTTCTTTCAAATCATAGTAACAGGAGGAACAGATTACAAATCCTTCACATTCCTCTAATTTATCGTAGTAACTGTCCAAACAACGTGGACATATATAAAGACGAAGCAGTGTTCCGCCTTCAATCAATTTACAAGCAATAACCTTTCTCTTTATATCTTCATCAATAAAATGTCTTTTTAACAATCTATCAAAGAAAGAGTAATGAGGTATTTCAATATTCTTATTAAGTTTTTCCTGAAGGAGAACCACTCTCTCACTCAATTCTCGGTCCTGAGTGATGAGAAGAATATCTTTCTGTTTCCCTCTCTTTCTAAATAATGATATCAAATGGTCATCAGCAATACCGATGCTACCTGTATCTACAATCTTTACGAGACCTTTTTTTGCCAGCGCTCTAATCAATATAGGTCTGACCTGGGCTCTAAGTCTAACTTCCCTGTCTTTCTCACTGTTATTTTTAAGTCCATGAAGTTCTTCCATGGTCTTTTCCAGTATCACCAACTTCTTTCTACGTCGTCTGAGTACCGGTTCAACATTAGCTATAAAAGACATAAACCAATCTTCGTGTATCAAAGGAGCTGTATCTACATAGACTTCATCAAATCCTTTTAATTGGTTGTCCAATTCTTTTTTAAAGACCTCATCTTCTATTACATATGGTTTTAAAATTCCATACTTACAGCAGACCAACTCTTTGTACAATGCTAAATCACTCATATCAAGTTTATCGTGGAAGGATATACCCATACTTCTTAAAGCTTGAGTTATCTTTTGTTCTGGCAAGCAAAGCTCAGATGAAATTTGATTTACTACATCGTCGCTTTGGGCCATTCGTCTTCTTGGATTTCTTGCAAAGTAATTACTTCTGTTAAATCTCGACATTATTTTTTCTTATTTTTCTTCTCTATAATAGATTCTCTAATCTGTTCTTCTGTGAGTGCTTTTGCTGCTTCTTCATCACTTTGTGCTGCTTCATCTAAAATCTTGATATTTACTTTACCTTGTTTTAGATAATAACCGTAACGGCCATGATATAATTTTACATTACCGCCTTCGATCTCACCAAAGTCTTTCAAAGCTCCTTTTGATGCAGATCCGCCACCAGCTGTTTTGTTCTTTGCACTTTTCAAAAGCTCGATAGCTTCTTCTCTAGTGACAGAGAATAATTGAGCATCATGGTCTCGTCTGTTAAGATTGGCATTCACACCATTGCAGTTAACAAAAGGTCCGTATTTACCTTTAGTAGCAACAATAGGATTACCATCTTCATCTTCTCCAAGCTCTCTTGGAAGTGATAGATACTTCATAGCATTCTCAAACACTTTTGCTTCATCAGTTTTCTGCATCCATGAAGGAACACTAGCTCTTTTTGGCTTGTTCTTATTATCATGTCCAACCTGCCAGTAAGGGCCAAAACGACCTTCACATAGAAGCACATCCTGTCCATCAGTAAACTGACCCAGAACTTCAGGTTCGACTTTTGTTTTTCCTGCCTTAATTAATGCTTTTACTTCTTCATCAGTTATTGTACCTGGAAGTAATTCTTTAGGTAGGTTTAAGAACTCTCTTTTACCATCTTCTTTTTCTTTTCCAAGTACATATGGGCCAAAAGGTCCAATCATAATTGGATTTGCAGGATCAATTTGAGGCAATTTCAATGTTTTTGCTTCTTGCTTGTTGTCTTCTTTTTTCTGTTTCTCACAACGGATCTTCAATCCATTGTCTCCTAGATAAAATTCTTCTAACAAATCAAGCTTGTCCTTTTTCTTCTTAGCTACTTCATCCAGCTGAGTTTCAAGTCTTCTTGTAAAATCATAATCAACATAACGAGGGAAAGCTTCAATTAAGTAGTTACATACAGCAAATCCAACAAATGTTGGAACAAGTGCATTTCCTTCTTTTATCAAATATTTACGATTCAATAATGTATCGATGATAGATGCATATGTTGATGGACGACCAATACCTTTTTCTTCAAGATCATGAATCAATGAAGCTTCAGTAAATCTTGCAGGAGCTTTAGTTTCGTGTTTGACCTTATTCAGTTCAACTAACTCAAGTTCCATACCAACGTTTAAAGCTGGAAGAAGTGTCTCTTTGTCATCAAGTGCTGCTTCAGGATCATCTTTACCCTCTACATAAGCTCTAAGATAACCAGGGAATACAATCTGTGTACCACTTGCTTGGAACAGTGCATCACCACATTCAATCTTCACTGTAGTAGTTTTCTTTTTAGCGTCTGCCATTTGAGAAGCAATAGTTCTTGACCAAATCAAATTATACAGTTGAAGTTCTCTACCAGTTAAATTTGTTTCACTTGGTGTTTTAAAGAACTCACCTGCAGGTCTAATTGCTTCATGAGCTTCCTGAGCTTCTGAATTATCTGTTTTAAATTGTCTTGGAGTATTAGATAGATATTCCTTTCCAAATAGATCCTCAACAGTAGTTCTAGCCCCATTGATACCTTCAGTACTCAATAAAGTACTATCAGTTCTCATGTAAGTAATAAGTCCATTCTCATATAACTTCTGAGCCACTCTCATGGTCTCCTTTGAGCTGAAATGCAATTTTTTAATTGCTTCTTGCTGCAAAGTAGATGTGATGAAAGGTGCACTTGGACGACTTGTTACAGGACGTGAGATTATATCATCAACTTTAAATGGTTTGTTCTTCAATGAATCTAACAATTCAGTTATGCCATTATCATCTAAAAGAAGTTGATTGTCTTTTTTCTTATATATACCTGTTACAGAATCAAAGTCTTTGCTTCCTGCAATGCTCTTACCTTGATATCTAATAAGTTTTGCATCAAAATTTGTTTTTTCTACACCAGTATTTAAAGAAGCTTTAGCATCGAAATAATTACTTTTATTGAATTCAATTCGTTGCTTCTCTCTTTCAACTGTCAACATGAGACCAGGAGATTGAACACGTCCAGCTGATAATTTTCTTGAGGACAGTTTCTCGCCCACAAGAGTTGATACATCATAACCGAACAATCTATCTACAATACGTCGTGCCTCTTGGGCATCAACCATCGCATAATCCAAATCTTTTCCACTTTCAAGTCCCTTCAAAATTGCTTTTTTGGTAATTTCGTGGAATACCATTCTCTTGTATTCTACTTTTGGCTTCAAAACTTGAAGTAGATGCCAAGATATACTTTCACCTTCTCTATCTTCATCAGTTGCCAATAATAAATAATCTGTTTTTTTAAGTTCGTCTTTTAGCTTTTTAACAAGAGCTTTCTTTTCAGATGGAATAATATAATGAGGTTTGAATTTATGTTCCACGTCCACTGCTGTCTTAGCTTTGTCTAAGTCTCTGATGTGACCATTACTCGCAATAACAGTACAATTTGGTGGTAAAAACTTCTTTATAGTTTTTGCCTTGGTAGGTGACTCAACTATAATAAGTACATTTTTATCCCCTAAGTTTTCCATGAAAATCCTCCAAAAAATGAACAGCAAAAGCTGCTTATTTACTATATGTTATAAAAAGCGTACAGACTTTTGTCAACGCTACGCGCATTCATTCAAGTCTTTCACAAACTCTTTGACTGTGCTTTATAGATGAAATAAGTACCACGCAAGTGATAAATACTCAATAGCATGCATCTACAATATATATCATTAAATAGCATCAGTGCATTAAAAATCGTATTAAATTTGCATACAATTCAAATTTTATACCCTAAAATCAAAATAAATCCCAATAAAAAACACAATTCAACATAATTTAACTGAAATATTACAATATTGTTCTATAAAATCAATTTTATTTCAAAATGTTGCTTTTTCCAATAATTTAGCAACTTTTTAATAATTATATTTAACCTTTATCTTACTTTATTGTTATTTATATTATAAGGTGGCATCAAAAGGTAAAGAAATCAATGCACTATGCTATTGAACCCTTTTTTTATTTCTTGTAATGTTTTACTAAAATTAAATTCTAAGTTAAGGAGCTTCCTTTGAAAAGCAAATATATTATAATGGCAACAGCTATTGTTGCACTGACTTTTTCATCCTGTGTGGTTACAGAAGATTTAAACATTGATGATAATAATGGTGGTACTTCTGCATCACAAATTCAAGTTGAAGATTTTTTTGTAGACGTGTTGGCTGATTTCTCCGATTTCTCCACAAGCGATAGCACAAAACCTATCATGGACCAATCAATGGAAGCTTTTGAAAAGCAGCTCAATTCTGCATCAACAACATCAAATGTTGATCTTGTCAAAACAGGCGAGAATGCATACACAATTACATTTGACTACAGCAGTCTGAAAACTTTATTAGCTGACCTTGGAGCAAAAAGCAACCAAACTGTCCTGACTTTGAATGACAAGACATTGAATTTCTATCTTGATTTAGGAAACTATGAAGATTTAACACAGGCAATACCTTTCTTATCAGATCCAAACTTTGAACCGTTTGGTCCAACGTACAACGAAGGTCTATCTGAAGTTGATTATTATGATATGATTTCTTTCATGCTTGGAGAAGAAGGTCCTGGTGCTATTGCTAAATCTGTAATTACATTACGCTTTGTGACTCCAGAACCAATTGTTTCTTATAAAGGTGGAAAGAAGATTTCATCAACTGAATTTGAATACAGCTTCCCTCTTATTGATTTCTTATTGCTAGCAGATCCTCTTTCGTTCGAGCTGACCTGGTAAGCATATCAACCAAAGTAACAAACAGCACCTAAATCTTAGGTGCTGTTTTTATTAACCCAAGCAAACTAGATAAAAAAAAGGATATCAAATCAATGATACCCCTCTGTTAATTAAAAACTTATATTATACGTTGAATCTGAAGTGCATGATGTCACCATCATTTACTACATATTCTTTTCCTTCCATTCTAAGTTTTCCTTTCTCTTTAACTTTCTGTTCTGTACCAAATTCAAAAAGGTCTTTGCAGTTATATACTTCTGCTTTGATGAAACCTTTTTCAAAATCTGTATGAATAACACCAGCTGCTTGAGGAGCTTTAAATCCTGCTTTAAATGTCCAAGCTCTGTCTTCATCTGAACCAGCAGTGAAGAATGTTCTCATTCCTAGAATATGATAAGCAGATCTGATCAATAGATTCAATCCAGATTCTTCCAAGCCCAAAGCTTCAAGGAATTCTTTTTTATCTTCTTCAGTATCCATTTCTGCTATTTCAGCTTCAATTTTACCACATATAACAACAACTTCAGCATTCTCTGCTGCAGCTATCTCTCTTACCTGCTTTACATAATCATTGTCTTCAGTTACATGATCTTCATCTACATTACATACATAGATAACAGGTTTTAGAGTAATTAAATGCAAATCATTTATAGCTTCTAATTCTTCTTCAGTTAATTCTACAGTTCTTGCAAGCTTGCCTTCTTCAAGTACTGCTTTTAATTTATCAAGAACAGGAAGTGCAACTTCATTAATTTTCTTCTGATCTTTATTGATTCTTCCCATTTTTGCCATCTTGTCGTAACGTTTTGTCACTGTATCAAGATCTGAAAATGCCAATTCCATATTAATTGTTGTGATGTCATCTAGTGGATCAATCTTATTGTTTACATGAATGATATCGCCATTTTCAAAACAACGAACAACATGGGCTAAAACACCAACTTCTCTAATTGAAGCTAAAAATCTATTTCCTAAACCTTCACCTTTTGAAGCACCTGCTACCAAACCTGCAATATCTACAAATTCAAAAGTAGCTGGGATAACTTTCTCTGTTGGAATCAGTTCTACAATTTTATCTAGACGAGCATCTGGAACGTTTACCATACCAACATTTG
>JBFHKM010000140.1:0-7631 GCA_041595335.1 Sphaerochaetaceae bacterium | reverse complement strand
GCACCATATCTACCAACTAAATAATCAGCACCAAGTTTTTTCTTAGAGTCAATTCTGACTTTATAATCAGATAAAGAATATAATTTACTTGAATGATTTTCTTGTCTTTCAATGAACCATATTTCTTCTTGTCTTACCAAGTCTAAATCCATTAACAATATATCAGGAGTAGTGAATATTAATTGTTTTCTCAATCCTTTGCAGGAATTCATAAACATTTCATAAAACAATTGAGCTAGTTTTGTATGCAAACTTTGATTTAATTCATCAATCAATATCAAACTGTCTTCATCTTCAATCATTATATTTATTATTTTCAACACACGGTCAATCAACCATTCTTTTCATAGCAAGTAGTTAGTTATTAGAATTAAATCACTGAAATATTATAACAATTTAAAATAAAAAATAGACAAATCAATCAGAGACAATTAGACTGATAGAAGATCTGTTGATTTTAACATAAACCATATACAGAGATATAATGTTGGAGAATTATATGAATAAGAAAGAAATGATCAGTAAATTGAAAATTGAATATGAGAGTGAGTTTTCCGGTTGGGATTTCAGTCACCTTGATGGTAAGGCAGTTGAAGATCCTCTTCCATGGAACTATCGAAATATTGTAGAGAGCTGCTGTAAAGGAAAATCTAATCTTCTTGATATGGGAACAGGAGGTGGAGAGTTCTTAAGTTCAATCAAGAACTTACCTAAGAATACTTTTGCTACAGAGGCCTATATTCCCAATGTATCCATTGCTAAAAAAACACTTTCAAAAAAAGGAATAGAAGTATTCCAAGTGGAAAATGGAGAGTTGAATCTTCCTTTTAAAGATCATGAATTCTCACTCATAATCAACAAACATGAATGCTATGATGAGCAAGAGCTTTCAAGGATATTAAAAGAAGGTGGAAAATTCATAACTCAACAGGTCGGTGGTTTGAATGACATAAATTTAAATGCAACATTTGAAACAGATTTAAAGTATTTCAAATGGAATTTAATCAATGCAAAAGAACGATTGGTAAGAGCCGGTTTCAAAGTAACAAAAAGTGATGAATATATCGGAAAGTTTAGATTTTACTCCGTAGAAAGCATTGCTTACTATCTAAAATGCATTCCTTGGCAAATTGAAGATTTTTCTGTCGATAAATATAAAAACAAACTGTGGAATATCTATGAAGAGATAGAGGACAAAGGCTATTTCGATTCAATTCTCCATCGTTTCTTCTTGATTGCTGAGAAATAAAAAAAGACCACAGACCATATTTGAAATCTGCAATCTTTTGTTTTCATTTTATATCTGGTGATAAATCAACTCTATCTCTTGGAATACTTGATCAATCTCGATAATCTTTTCATCTCTTCATCTATTGGTTGATTGAGTCTCCAAGACCAGTTAACATCATTGCAAGTTGAAGGATGATTCATTCTACCTTCTTTTGATAATCCCAAAATATCTTGAATCTGAACAACTGCATAATTTGCTCTGCTGTAATAAATATCTCTTATCATAGCCCAATGAACATTGTTATAATCAGTTGCAAGACAATCACATACACTGTTTTTCTGAGCGGTGGTCAGTTCACTGAACCACTGCTGAATTGGAGTGTTATCGTGAGTTCCAGGATATGCAAAACATTGCTCATCATAGTTATAAGCAAAATCCATATTATCAGAATTTATTGAACCATCTTCATTGAAGTCAAATCCAAACACACCAATTTTCATGCCAGGAAGATTCAAGTCTTTTCTGAGTTTTATAACTTCATCAGTCATATAACCAAGATCTTCTGCAATCAAAGGGACCTTTCCAAGTTTCTTACTGACTGCGTTGAACAGTTTTATGCCAGGACCTTTTGTCCATACACCATTAGTTGCATCTTTAGCACCAGCTGGAATTTCCCAGTATGATTCAAATCCTCTGAAATGATCAATGCGAAGAATATCACACATTGTGAGTTGGTGTTCGATTCTATCAATCCACCACTCATAACCTGTCTCTTCATTTCTCTTCCAATCATATACAGGATTGCCCCATAATTGTCCAAGTGGCGTGAAGCCATCAGGAGGACATCCTGAGACAGCTTTAAACTTGCCCTGTGCATCTGTTTTTACCAAATCAGAATGACACCAGATATCAACACTGTCTCCAGAAGCAAAGATTGGAATATCACCAACAATTTTTATATCTCTATCATTGGCATATTTTTTCAGACGATGCCATTGTTTGAAGAAGAAATACTGAAGAACTCTGTAGCAATCTATTTTCTCTTTATTGCTAACTCTCTTCTCATCTAGAGCTTTTTCATCACGTACACGAAGCTTTTCATCCCAAACACTGTACCATCTGCTATCGTTATATTCTTCATAGATAGATATAAACAGACAGTAGTCGTCTAGCCAATATTGATTTTCTTTTTTGAATTTTTCAAATTCTTTAAGTTCTTTTTTCATTTTGATAAAGCGTTTTGCTGCCTTTATCAAAAGAGGCTTTTTCCAAAGTTCAACTTTGTAATATTCTACTTTTGCTTTTGAGAAATCAGGCATATCCAATAAATCATCATCATTTAGATATCCATCTTCTTTTAGAAGATCAATGCTAATGAGCAATTCATTACCTGCAAATGAGGATCTACTTGCATAGGGAGAATTTCCATAACCTGTTGGACCTAAAGGCAATGTCTGCCAAAGGCCAACACCACTCTCTTTTAATTTATCTACAAATAGGTAAGCTTCATGCCCAAAATCACCAATACCATAATCGCCAGGCAAAGATGTAGGATGAAAAAGAACACCATTACTTCTTTTATTATTTAACATCAACTTCTCCCAGGGATTCTCTTACAATAATTTTATAAGGAATCTCAATTCTAGTATTTTCACTTATTGTTCCTTCAATATAATTGAATAAAAGTCTTGTTCCCTGTATTCCTTTATCAAGTCCAGGTTGGTCAACTGTAGTCAATCTTGGTGATATCAATTTAGATTCTAAAAGGTTATCAAATCCAACAACAGATAACTTTTCAGGTACACTGATATTCTCATGTCTGAGTTGATAAAGAAGGCCTATGGCCACAATATCACTCATTGTTACAACACATGTAACATCAGGTTGCTCAGCAAATACCTTTTCATAGAGAGCCTGTCCATCTTCAAATGTACATTCTGAAAGGATGATATTTATTCTTTCATCTTTCAGTGACATTCCATATTCTTCCAATGCTTTCTCATAACCATTGCGTCTGAGCATTGGAACAGTCTGTATTGCACTTGAGACTTTATCAGAGAATAAATCTTCACTCAAAGATATGATGGTTATATTTCTATGACCTCTTTTTAAAACTTCTTTCATGATATCATAGGCAGCACTCTTGTCATTGATATTGACTGTTGGAATCACCTGTGAGGGATTACCATCAATTGCTACCAATGGAATATTTCTCTGCTCCAGTATTTCAACAATCTGATTTTTTAGGTCCATTCCCATTGTTATGAGGCCATCAACAGCTGCGTGCTTAACAGCTTCTATGACTGATTGATTCAGAGGAGGTATGATTGTCAATGTATAATTCTTTTCTTCACATACCTGCGATATTCCTTCAATAACTTTAAGAATATAGGGATTGTTCATGGTATGATTTATGTTCTGTGGTAATAAAAACCCAATTGAAAAATGCTTTTGAAGTGATAAATTTCTAGCTAAAGGATCTGGAAAATATCCAAGTTGTTTAGCAGTGTCCATTATTTTCTCCACAGTTTCAGAGCTCAATCTTTTGGGGTCATTGAAAGCAAATGAGACAGATGTTTTGGAAAAGCCACTGGCCTTTGCAATATCTTTAATAGTGGGACGCTTTCTTTTTATATCATTCATTGTATCAACCTAAATTCTTATTTTTTTATACTTTATAAATCGTTTATATACTATTTAGGATAAGTATCGCAATAGTATAGAAATAATTAATAAAATCTTTCTCAATTTGAGGTAGAATCATAAGTGGGGGGCGATTGATTTCCCCCCACAGATGAATTTGTCTTTCTGTTATTATAATAGAGACTAATATGGGGATTATTAGCTCTTAATAGCACCTGCTGCAACACCTTTAACAATGTATTTTTGTAATGACAAGAATACGACTACCATAGGTATTATACTTATAAATACTGAAGGGAATATTAACTGCCAAGGATTACCATACTGTCCTGCAAGAATTCTTGCAAAGTACAATTCAAGGGTCAATGTCTTGTGTGTTGTTAATATACCACCAGCTCTTACTGTTGAGTTACCAATTACTAAGAAAGGTAATAGGTAATCGTTCCAGATCCACATTGAATTCAAGATTATTACAGTTACTGTAACTGATTGTAGCAGTGGCATTACCACATTGCTGTAAATCTGGAAAATATTACATCCGTCAATTAAAGCTGCTTCCTCTACTCCTAGAGGTACTCCTTTTACGAATCCATGGTATAGGAATGTGGACATTGCAAGTCCAAATCCGCCATACATAATAATAAGTCCTGGAATGTTTTTAAGTCCCATATCACCAAAGATCTGAATCAAAGGATACATAACTGATTGGAAAGGAATAAGCATAGCAGCAGTGAACAATAGATATACAAAGTTACTTGCTTTTGTCTTATTTCTAACCATTATCCATGCACCAATTGATGATACAAGAACAATCAAGAGAACAGATAATACTGTTACAAATGCGGTCACTACCAGTGATGAGAAGAAATGGATCTGCTTAGCAGCTTCAACTATATATGATGCGGACCATGTAGTTGGAAATGCTAGAGGACTTGCTATGATTTCAACATTGCTTTTAAAACTATTTACAACTAGGAAATAGAGTGGAGCCAATGTATAAATTGCAACAATAGTCAGAATTGCGTACAAAATACCATGTTGAATTTTCTTTTTTCTAAAATAATTGCCTTCGGTTACTGTGTATGATTCTGCCATATTAATACTCCAATTCTCTCTTTGAGGTTGCTTTTACTTGAATTGTTGAAACAATAGCAATAATAACGAAGAAGATAACTGCCTGAGCCTGAGCCTTACCATAGTTTGGTGGTGTTGAATCTTTTGTCGTTCTCAAAATTTGTAGTGCTAACATTCTGGTGTTGAAATCACCATCAGTTAATGCAACGTTCTGATCTAGTAATTTGAAGGAGTTTGCAATAACCATGAACAAACAAATAGTGAAACTACTCATGAGCATAGGTACTGTAATCTTTCTAAATTTCTGCCAAGCAGTTGCACCATCAAGGGAAGCTGCTTCATAGAAATCAACAGGGATGTTGTTCAAACCTGCAGTGTATATAATCATCATATAACCTGCATACTGCCATACATTTAAGATTACCAATGCAAATAGTGCTTTGGTGGTATCTTGGGTCATGTATCTTAAAAATTCTGCATGCAGCAATGCATCTGGAGCAAAGAGGATATCTGTATAAACAATTTGGAAAATAAACTGCCAGATAAAACCTAATGCCAATCCTCCTAACATGTTAGGAAGGAAGAAAATTGTTCTGAAAGGGCCTGCACCTTTTGAAATACTGTCCAAAAATACTGCAAGTGCCAATGCAACTACGTTGATTGAGATGACAGCTACAATTGCATATTTAATGGTGTACCAAAATGCATTCATGAATCTTTCATCTTGAAATGCTTCTTTGTAGTTTGTGAGACCTACAAAAGATTGAAAAAAGCTTGTTGCTCGAGAGTTTGTTTCAGGATTGAAGTAATATGTTCCTCTCCAAGCAAGGAATGAATTAACAAATCCTACGATAAAAGGTACCAATACTACAGCTGCGAATAATATCAGTGCGGGAGCTACTAATGGCCAAAACCATTTTTTATAAATATTCATTATTATCCCCTCAATAATGGTTGTCAAACGAATGGGCTTTGGAATCATTAAAACAACCCTCAGCCCATTTTTTTATTTTATAGCTAACTCAAAATGAATTAATTCATTTCCTGCCAAGTTGATACAGCATAATCTGCAATTGTCTTGTAGTCTGCTGGAGTCCAGTTTAACTTAGTTAGGTAATTTTCCATTACGAATTTACCAACTGTATCGCCAGACCAACCTGCTGGGCTACCATTGTAAGGAGCACTTAAAGTGTGATCAGTATCAATGTAGCTGATGATTGAGTTACCTAAGCTATTAGGTACTGTTGTTGTTGCAGGATCTGCATTGTAAGGAATGAAGTTAAATTGATTTATAACATAATCTTTACCAGTTTCACTGTTGTTCAACCAATATAAGAAGTCATAAGCCATCTGTTTCTTACTATCACTTACTAGAGCATTAACTGCATAGTAGTTAGGAACGAATACAGGAATTGATGAATTTAAATCAGCAACGTCTTTGTCTGTTCTCTTAACATCTTGTGCTGTGAAAGGCATCTTAACAGGTAAGAATTCAAGTCTAGCAGCCATATCAGAATCTACACCTTCAATGTTACCATAAGCCCAGTTACCTTGTTTAAGGAATAAAGCTTTAGATTGTGCGAAGATTTGAACAGCCTGGTCATAACCGAATTTAGCTGAAGATACGAAATCTTGTCCTCTTTGTGCAGGACCATTAGCACCAGCTAAGTTGCTTGTTTTTAAATCAAGAGCTTTTGCATATGCTTCAAATGCACCTTCTAATTCGCCAACTTGAGCATCTGTTGCTTCAGCAGCTTCACGAGAAGAACCGAATACAGCATTAACTGCTACGTTGATGAAGTGATCACCATAAGTCCATTTTTCTGAACCCATTACACTGAATACACCAGTTAAGTTCTTTGAAAGAGGTCCTTTCTGAGAAGCTAATGTGTAAACTTTACCATTCAATGTTACTTTTGCAGCTGAAGGAGATGCAATCCATTTAGTCATTGTTGTTACGAAGTTTGCCCATTCATCATATGATGCAGCTTGGATATCAGCTGTTGGATCCATTGAGAACAATTCTTCTAGCATAGCTTTATCAACAATATAACCATAACCTTCTACATTATAAGGAACACCATAACTATTCATACCATCTGAAGATAATCTTAAACCTTCTGGAATAGCTTGAGCCATCATACCGAAATCACCAGTTGTAACTTTAGACAAATCTTGAACGAATCCACCCTGTTCCCATTCAGGTAATTCTTTCATGCCTTGAATAGAGAAAATTGTAGGCATATCATTGCTGTTCATTTCTGCTCTAAGAGTTTCCATGTGATCCTGTCCAGAACCAATTGAGAAGTTCTTTACATGTATTCCGGTTTCAGCTTCATAAGCTGCACACATTGCTGCAAACTGCTCTGCGTTCTCACCTTTAGAGTTATAAACATAAATACTGTTATCTTCAGTTTTTGTTGTAGATTCTTTTGCGCCATTAGCGAAAAGAGAAGTGCTACATGCCAAAGCTACGATTGATAAACCAATTAATAGTTTTTTCATAATTTTTTTCTCCTAATCCTTATGTGGATTTTTTGTTTTGTTTGGATTCTTTCTCATCCTTTTGTATTAATTGTAAACCGATTTATTAAACCGGTCAACAAAAATTTTAACTATTTTATAAATGGCTGTTAGATAAGAAATTATATCGATAAACCGTTTTAGTAAATTTGTTTGCATG
>JBFHKM010000139.1:0-7645 GCA_041595335.1 Sphaerochaetaceae bacterium | reverse complement strand
TTCTTCTGTTACATTCCAACCAATGCTCCACACAATCCTTGCAATGTCGATCCAAAATACAGTGATTCTTATGTTGAGATGGGTATAGAAGAGGAGAGAGCAAATTTCTACGGAATGATAAGCAACATTGATGAGAATGTAGGACTTTTCATATCTAAATTGAAAGACATGGGAAAACTTGATGATACAATCTTTGTTTTCTTTGGCGATAATGGAACTTCCAAAGGTTGCACGACCGATGATAAAGATCATGTTATTTCTGGTTATAACGGCGGAATGCGTGGGAAAAAAGCTTCAGCATATGAAGGATCACACAGAAATCTCTGCCTGATATCATCTCCAGATGAAGTGTTGGGAAGAAGCCGTGATGTATTTGGAATAACATCACAGATTGATATCTTACCAACATTTATAGATCTATGTGGATTGAAAGGGGATGCTGATAAGCTTGATGGAGTCAGTCTATATGATGATTTGAAGAGCAACTCTCGTCATCTGAATGAAGATAGGGAGCTTGTCGTTCATTGCATGCAACGTGATATTCCTGAGAAGTATAAAGACTTCACTGTACTGAAGAATCGATGGAGGCTTGTCAAACCATATTATACAGGAAAGAGAAAACCTGAACTTTATGATCTTATTCTAGATCCATGTGAGAACAACAACTGTGCAGACTCTCATCCTGAGATTTTATCAGAACTCATGAGTGTCTATGAGGCGTGGTGGCAAAAGCGCTATGCAGCAGCTCTTCCCTGCAGTCGCATACCCCTCCTATTAAACGATGAGGTGATAATAACATGTCATGCTTGGCATGAGGGCAAGAAGTTCTGCTTTGATCAGAAGCAGATAAGAGAGGGTGTTGATGACAATGGTTTTTGGTCTCTTGAGGTACTCAAAGATGGTATGTATGAGTTTGAGCTCAGAAGATGGCCACGAGAGTCAAAACTGAAACTTAGAGATGGCTGTCCATCCATTTTGAAGACATGTAGAACACATTTCAGACCTGAGGGAAGATCGTACAGAATAGTATCGAGTGCAATAAAGATACAGGATGTTAAAGAAGAGGTACCTGTGATGGAAGATGATGAGTTCTCCATCATAGTTGTGAGACTGAAAAAAGGACTGGCCAATCTCAGAACATACTTCACAATGGAAGATGGTTCGGTGATTGGTTCTTACTATGTATATATAAGGAAAATAGGAAATGAGGTTTAAGAATTATAGAATTGAATCAGATTTGACAGTTGTTGGCTCTGGTATGTCTGGTATATGTGCTGCAATTCAAGCTGCAAGATGTGGATTGAAAGTAGCACTGATCAACAACAGAGGTTGCATTGGAGGAAATGCTGGTTGTGAGATTCGTGTCCATGTATGTGGAGCCGATGGCACATCATTTTTCAATAACTATGCAAGAGAATCAGGAATCATTGAAGAGTTGAGACTTGAGAACATGCATAGAAATCCTCAGGGAAATGTATATCTATGGGACACTGTTCTCATGGATTTTGTTCGAAGAGAGAAAAATATAACTCTATATCTCAACACAAATATTGATAATGTAGATATGGACGGCACCAAAATAATTGGTGTTGAAGGATCTCAAATTGGGTCTGAAAAACATTTCTATTTTGCATCAGAACTGTTCGTTGATGATACAGGTGATGGAACTGTTGGTTTTTTAGCTGGTGCTGATTATTCTTATGGTCGTGAGGCAAAGAGCAAGTACAATGAGAGAATTGCTCCTGATGAGAGTGACGAGGAGGTAATTCTCAGCTCTCTTCCTTTCTATTCAAAAGAGATTCCAGGCAAGGCCATCTTCAGTGTTCCGGAATTTGCTGAAGAAGCTGTTGAAAAAGTAAAGAAGGCCAAAGCTTTCAGAGAGATTCCAGATAGAATACCTGGGGACTATCGATATGATGGATATCGCTTTCAGTGGTATTACGAAGTTGGTGCAGGCCTGAATCAAATAACTGACAATGAAGAAGTTATTGAAGAGCACAGAGAGCTTGCTTACGCTATTTGGGACGAGATAAAGAACAGTGGTAAATATGAAAGTGAGAACTATGATGTTGAGTACATAAGTCTGTTTCCCGGAAAAAGAGAATCAAGAAGACTCATTGGTGAGTACATCATGAGTGAAAATGATATAGAGAAGCAGACTGATTTTGAAGATACGATAGCTCATGGTGGTTGGTCGATAGATCTTCATGCAGGAAAAGGTTTCTATTCAAATGATCTTATAAACCATCATTATTATTTAAATGGAATATATCAGATTCCGTATAGAAGTGCTGTTGTATCTGGTGTTGATAATCTATTTGTAGCAAGCAGATGTTTATCTGCATCCCATATTGCAGCTGGTACAATTCGCCTCATGGGAACTCTTTCGACTGTAGGTCAGGCTGTTGGTGCTGCTGCATCACTGTGCAAGAAATACAAGATGACACCTAAAGAGATCGGAGAGAGTTATATTGAAGAGCTTCAGCAGCTTCTAATTAAAGAGGATCAACTTGTAGTTGGTGTTGAAGAAGATGATGACAATGATTTGATGAGAGGAGCAACAGTTGAGGCGTCTTCTGAAGCAAGGTGTGAGATTGTTGATATGTCATCTCAGATGTTGTTAGATGAATCTTACGGCTTGATCTTGCCTTTTAAAAAGGACCAATCCACCGTTGAACTATGTTTGAATGTTCTTGAAGATACAGAACTTAAATTGAGTCTGTACTCTCCATCTAAAAAAGAGAACTATGGTCCTGATATAAAGCTGAAAGATGTTTCTTTTGAAGTCAAGAAGACAGATTCCTTTGAATGGTTGAGCTTTGATTTGGATGTTGAAGCTATCAATGGGAAGATCTTTATTGAGATTGAAAAAAATGAAAGTATAAAGATGGCCTTATCTGATGACAGATTGAATGGTGTTGATTTCTACAGACGAGAGTTCAATGAAGGTGATGAATTCTGTTCAATTGATACTCTAGAGAAGATTGGAAAGAAATGGGAGAAATTGAATATCTTGCCTCTATTCAAGGAGATTGATGATGACATCTATGGTGTTTCAAACATAATCAATGGCTACAACAGAAACTATGAGATGCCAAATATTTGGATATCTGACAGCGAGGACAAGATGCCAACATTGAATGTTAGATTTAAAGATTCTGTATCAATATCAAATCTTCAGCTCACATTTGATTCATCCCTCAATTCTTTCTATGACAATCTTGAAACCAAGAGTGAGTACAGAGAGTACCCTCAGACAGTTAGATCTTACAGAGTCTTTTATGAAAAAGATGGAAAGAAAATAGAGATAGCAGGTGTTGATGATAACTACATGAGAGCAAACAGACTTTCATTTGAGACAATACAAACAGACAATCTTACATTTGTTTTCATGAGCACCAATGGATACAGTAGAGTTGGGGTCTATGAAATCAGAGCATATTGTTAGATGTAAATTAAAAGGAAATAATATGAAAGAAGATAAATACAACAAGTTCAGAAATCTTGAAAGTGATGGTCCAAATAAAAAAGAGATTGTAAAAAGGAGCTCTCGAACAGTAATTGATTTCTCATCACGACATTGGTTCATGGAAAGAATGAATGTCGGTGAGGGAATTAAAGAGAAAATCCATCTTCTGCAGAGTGAGCTATCTGGTAATGCATTCAGCTGGATTCCTGCAAAGGTTCCAGGTGATGTTTATACAGACTTGTATCTAGCAGGTGAGATTGAAGATCCTTTCTTTGATCGAAACATGGGTAAATGTAAGTGGGTGCAGTATTATGAATGGTGGTACAATTACTCTTTCAATGTACCGGTGGAACATAAAGGAAAGCTATCAACATTATATTTTGGTGGTGTTGATTACAGCTGTGATGTTTATTTGAATGGAGAGTACCTTGGCCATCATGAAGGAATGCTATCTTCATTCACATTTGATGTTTCTGACAAGCTCATCTACAAGAACTCACACACTCCTGACAATCTACTCACCATAAAGTTGGATCCTCCACCTAAAAATCAGAAGAATTTTGCTGGGATGAAGCATAACTTTGCAGGTGATTATTTGACAGGTTTGATTCCTTTTGGAATATGGAAACCTGTAAAACTGATAATAACAGATGATTTAAGATTGAAAGATTACAGAGTTGAGACAGTCATCAAAGAGATAAAAGAAGGAGATAGAGCATGTGCTGATGTCTCTTTCAATGGAAATATTGATGTTCAAAGTGACAGAGATGTGAGAGTTAGAATGAGACTGTTCAACAATCAGGAGAGCTATGAGAGCACTGCAGATGCAGTGGATGGAGAGTATTCAACAACCTTCAATTTGGATGATGTTCTTCTTTGGTATCCCTATGAATTGGGGAATCCAAATCTATACAATCTTGAAATAACTGCTTTTGATGGTGATGTTGTTTTGGATTCTGTTGAGGCAAAAATAGGTCTTAGAGAAGTTAAAAGAGCCATGAATCCAGGTTATGCAGATTCTGAAGCTGAGAAAAAATGGACATTCATAATAAATGAGAGGCCCATGTTCTTGCGCAGTGCCTGCTGGGGAGGTCAACCATCTTTCTTCTATGGAAGAAACAGCACAAAGAAATATAGATATTTCTTAGAAAAAGCAAAAGAAGCAAACATAAACAATCTGAGAATATTTGGATGGCATCCACCAGAGACAGAGGATTTTTATGATATATGTGATGAACTTGGAATCACAGTATGGACAAATTTTCCATTTGCAACTCAGGTATTCAGTGATGAAGAGGAATATCTGAACAAGGTATATAAAGAATGTGTCGAGATTGTTAAAGACAGAAGAAACAGTGCAAGCAACATCATGTGGATGGGAGGTGAGGAAGTCTTCTTCTCTGAGGCTCATGTAGAGAGCAACAACAAAAATCTCATGCTAAAGATTGGTGAGATAACAAGAGAGCTGACTTATATTCCTTATGAGGAGGCATCTCCGCTCAGTTCTAGAGAGGGAATTCAACTTGGATACAAGCCAAAAGAATCTGTTCACGCAAATTCTCATTACTATGCTGCAGGTGCCATCTTCATGGAGGATTACTATCCATATCTTGATGCATGCATAATTCCTGAACTGACAGCTGCATCATCTCCTTCTATAAAATCGTTGAAGAAATTCATAAAGAAGGAAGATCTCTGGCCAGCTGGCTATGGTTGGGGCTATCATGCAGGAAATATGGATCTTCTTGCAACGTTGAATTATGAGGTATTTGGCAATACATATACTGATAGCCTTGAGCACTTTGTGGACGCAACTCAGATAGCACAGGGAACAATATTCCAATTTGCTCTTGAGCACTTCAGACGCTGCAAACCAAAGGTAAGCGGAGTTGCTCTGTGCCATTTTATAACAAACTGGCCAATAATCAAGTGGGATATCATCGATTATTATGGGGAAGAGAAATTATCATATGGATTTGTGAAGAGATCCTACAATCCAATCATCCCTTCCTTAAAGTTTGAGCGAAGAAGATTTGATGTTGGCGAGACTTTTTCCTGTGACATGTATGTTGTGAATGATTACTACAGAGAATTTAAAAATCTTAGGTATGATGTCAAAATATATGAAGTGGAGAGCTCTGATGACAATCTTTCATATGCTCTTGATGCAGGTTCAACACATCCCCAAAAAAAAATAAAACTTCTATTTGAGAAGACAATATTTGTTGATGTTGGACAAAATAGCAGTGAATGCTTTGATAGCATTCAGTATGATGTAAGTAGCAAGAGAGGTCAGTCTCTTTTGATAGATGCTGCATTGTATGATGGAAATGATGCTGTAAGTAAAAATGCCTACACAATTCTTGTTGATGATCAAGAAAAAGCGAAAGAGACAGCAAGATTCATGTATGAAGATGGACGAAAGTTAAGAGATAAATACGGTAGAAGTTACTATCGCTACTGTCCTGAAAAAATACAGGAGTTTGAGGTCTAAAAGAAATACAGAGAAAGGGGAGACTCTTTCTCTGTACTGATTTATTTGAGCTCTATTTACATTCTCTGTTTGTAACTGAATGAAACAAGGTAGAATAAAGTTCATCTTTGTTGATTGGTTTTGAGATGTGGGCATTCATTCCATTTTTCAAAGATGTCTGAACATCTTCATCACTTGCATTGGCTGACACAGCAATTATTGGAGTGTTTGAATCGAACTTTCGAATCTCTCTTGTAGCTGTCAGGCCATCCATCACAGGCATTCTTATATCCATAAGTATTGCATCATAATTATTTTTCTTAGCTTTCTGCAAACCGACCAGACCATTCGCTGCCAAATCAATTATCATATTCTTATCCATAAGAAGCTTTGATTCAATTGCAATGTTGATTGTTTTATCTTCACAGATGAGAATCCTTTTGCCAGTCAAAACAGTAAAATCTAGATTCTTGACCTTGCTGTTATATTCATCTATCTGCTCCTGAGTGGCAATTGGAAGAGTCATGTTGACTGTGAATGTTGTTCCTTTATCAAGCTCTGATTCACATTCAATTGTTCCCCCAGACAGATCAATGATGTTTTTAACAATTGATAGTCCAACGCCAGATCCCTCTTCCTCAAACGATAGCTTGTTGTGCTCCTGAGTGAACTCTTCGAACATTCTACCCTGGAATTCTTTCGACATTCCAACACCGTTATCTGAAATTGAGATGCAGGCTCTCATCTTATCGCCTTCAATGAAGCCGTCAGATCTCACTTTTACAGTCCCGCCCCTCGGTGTATATTTTATTGCGTTGCTAAGAAGATTTATTGCAACTTGCTTGATCTTTGCAATATCACCAACCAGATAATGTTCAAAGAATGTTTCATTCCATTCATATTGAATATCTATATTCTTATCATTTGCTCTTAGCTGTATCACCGATACAATCTTTGGAAAGATATCTTTTGAGTTGAATACAACTTTTTTAAATTCCATTTTTCCATCACTGATCTTACGTGATTCAAGTATGTCTGTTATGAAGGAAAGAAGATACTCACTGTTGTCTTTAATTTTTGAGAAATAATTGTGGGCGAGTTGATCATTGACTTCCTCAAGTCCGAACTCTGATAGAGATGATATAGCTCCCAGAGGAGTTCTCATATCATGGGAGAGACGAGATAAAAAACCTGCCTTGTTGCTGTTAGCTTTTTCTAATTCCTTGATATATTTTGTTTCCATTTCATAGTACTGTGTTACATTGCGAGCCATTCCTAAGATGGAGTATGGTCTGTTCCCAATTTTAAAAACAGAATAAGATATTTCAAATTTATAGACACGTCCGAAACCATTGGTTATATCAACAATCTTGTAGAAATTGGTTTTCTTTGAATTAAGAATTTCTTCTGGATTCTTGATTGTTCCTTCCTGAATAGCTCCATAGATTAGGTCATAGTGAAGCTGCATCTGCTTTGAAGCAAATCCATTGTGTTCAAAATTATATTCCTTCTTGTCTATGATATAATTCCAGGTAATCAACTCATTTTTATTGAGTATCGATCTCAGAAGAGAGAACATCTCTTTGTAAGTATTGTTTACTCTGGCAGTACCGATGATTTTATCTAAGTTATTTGCTTCATCCATAACAGGTATGAATGAGATGTTCATCTCTTTGTAAGTTCTATCAGAATGGTCAAAAATT
>JBFHKM010000138.1:0-7716 GCA_041595335.1 Sphaerochaetaceae bacterium | reverse complement strand
TGAAGAACCACCATTTTGAAAAAGATAATCTAAATCATTGGATTCTTTGTTCTCAAGAATCAAACTTCATTGTTTTGATAGAAAATCCAAATCATAATTTACGGTTGCTGCCATTTGAAATCTGTCTTTGAGTTAATTTGTGCTCTTTACGTCGCCTTACAAAATTTTTAGCTATCTTCTTTTGAATATCTGTAGGGGGCAAAACCATTGAATCTATATTTATCATAGATGCATTACATATTTTTATACTAAATAAGTAAATTAAGGATATTATAGTATCCTTATAGCCAGTATTTGAGCAAAAAGGATATCATTATATCCCTAATTTTTAAACTCTTAAGTTTCCTTTCTTCCTTTTTTTATTGATCTCTTACAGATATAATTGAATGAGAAATTACTCTTTTTGTACCTCCCTCTTGATTGTGTTTGAATGTTGAATCTGTTGCAAATATGTTGTTTTTATTGCATTTTTAAATTTTTGATAATTCATTCTGCAACATGCTTTTATCAAAAGGTGAGAATTACACAGAGATGTAAGATTTGTTCGATTTTGTGTTACATATGAAAAAAAGTGTAAAAAAATGAGGTTTTTTGTTAGTAAACATAAAAAATGTTATTTATTTGACTTGACAGAAACCTACAAACTGTTTGAATATCAAGGTAAGGACTTTATTGATTTTTCTAAATTTTTTGTTGCTGAAAATTTTAAATTGGTTGCATTGATGCTTTATTTCCTATGTTTTATTCAGGATATAAATATTGCTTCATTTTTACCTAAAATTGATGGTTTTTTTTAATATTTGGTCTGTTTGAATATTGATGTAAAAAAACACAATTTGATTCACGTTTTCGCTTTCATAAAGTTATGGATAGTTAATTTAAGTCATATTAATTTATTACCATAAGGAGTTGTGGAAAGAATGGAAACAGAAAAAAAAAGTAAGAAGTTTATGAGTTGGTATTTCGATTTTAATCTTCTATACAGAATTTTAATTGGAATGGTTTTGGGTGCTGTTCTCGGATTGGTATTTAGAGAAAAGATATATTGGATTGCACCATTTGGAACTCTGTTTGTAAGATTGCTAAAAATGATCGTTATGCCAATCATCATATCAACCTTGATCTGCGGTGCTGCTTCTATAAGCCCTGCAACAGTTGGTAAGATAGGAACAAGAATTGTTCTTATTTATTTGGTAACATCTGCATTCGCAGTTTGTATTGGTTTGCTCTCAGGATTCGTTTTCCATCCTCAGGCAGATTTATCTAGTTATGCACTATCTACCGTAGCCGGTAAAGATGTTGCCTCCATGTCCGTAGTTGATACATTCTTGAATATTGTTCCAACAAACGTATTTCAGGCAATTAATGATGCACAGGTTCTACCAGTTATATTCTTCTCAATTTTATTTGGTCTTGGTGTATCATATTTAATTGTAAGTGAAGATGAGAATCTAAAGAAATCTGGTAAGACAATTTTAAATTTCTTCACTGGTGTTTCAGAAGTAATGACAAAAATGGTTACAGGTATCATGCAGTATGCTCCAATTGGTGTTCTATCATTGATTGCTGTTGTATTTGCAAAACAGGGACCTAAAGTAGCTGGTTCTCTTGGAATGGTAGTTGCTGCTGCATTCAGTGGTTACCTTCTTCAGATCATTCTTGTTTATATTGGTATGATCAAAATCTTCGGTCTGAAACCAGGTAAATTCTGGCATGAAGCTAGAAATCCTTTTGTAACAGGACTTGGAACAAGAAGTAGTTATGGTACTCTTCCTGTAACAATGACTGCTGCAGAGAACCTAGGTGTTTCAAAAGATATATACAGTTTCTCACTTCCATTAGGTGCTACAATCAACATGGATGGAACTGCAATCTATCAAGGTGTATGTGCTACATTTATTGCTCTAACTGCAACAGGTGTTGGTCTTACAGCAGGACAGATGGGAACAATCGTTATCACTGCAACACTTATTTCAATTGGTACAGCTGGTATTCCAGGTGCAGGTGCAATTATGTTACTTATGGTACTCGATTCTATTGGTTTGCAGGTAGAAGCTGGAACAGCAGTAGCTGGTGCTTATGCTATGATTCTTGGTATCGATGCTATACTTGATATGGGCCGTACTGCTCTTAACGTTACAGGTGACCTTGCATCAACAACATGTGTTGCAAAATCTCTTCATCAACTTGATGAAAGTAAATGGGACTAAGTTTGAATATATAATAGTGGAGGGGATGTCAAAATCATCCTCTCTTGATATTCAACAGATTGTATTCACATAATAAAAGATGCCCCAGTTGGCATCTTTTATTGCATATACTGCTTTTATTTGAACATTGAATTCAGTGCTACCACTGCAGACTTGAAAGCAAGAGGAATCTTCTTTATATCATCAGAGCTCTCTAGAGCATACAATTCAAATCCCTGTATCTCATTGCTATCTTCTGCTTTCAATTGTGATAGAAGTTTGTCTCCATCACTCTCTTCAAAAGTTGCTTTGAAGAAAATATCGCATGTCACATAATCTATATCTTTGTATTGATAGTTGTTTGTCGCACTTGTCAGATATGTTATTGATTTAGGAGTCATTCCAATCTCTTCCTGGCATTCTCTGACTGCAGCTTCTTCTGCACATTCACCTGGATCAACAAAACCTCCAGGAACAGCTAAGAATCCTTTTCTTGGCATCTTTCCTCGTTTTACAAGTAAGATGTGGTCTCTGTTGTTCTTTTTGATTATAGCCACAAGGCCAACTGCAGCTGCAACGTTGTTGTAAAGAGATAATCCGCATTCGCTGCATGACCACTTACGGTTGTTTATGTAGCTCAATGTTTCCTTTCCACAATTTGGACAATACTTCAATTCTTTCATTATCTTTGATATCTCCACTTATTTTTAATAATTACATTATAGTGCAAAATTCAAAGTTATTGTAATAAAAATCTCATATCTTTCGATATGAGATCAGTTAGGTTTCATCAATTCTCTTTGATATATGCCGTTCCAAGTTTCTCTGGTACATTGAATGATTTTCTTGTGATAGTCAGAACAATTGTGAGTATGTATGGAAGTGCAATGAAAATTTCATTTGGCAGTGTTATTCCTGCACTTGATTGCATCAAGATGGCAAAGGCTTCAGCCAATCCAAATATCAAGGTTCCAATAAATGCACCAACAGGATTCCAGTTTCCAAGGAAACAGATTGCAAATGCAATCCATCCACGTCCACCAATTATAGAGGATGTGTACATTCCAAGATATCCAATTGAATAGAAAGCACCAGCAATACCACCCATTACTCCTGAGAACATAACAGCAATGAATCTGACTTTAGATACATTTATTCCAGATACATCAACAGATTCAGGATTCTCTCCAGTTGCCCTTATGGTGAGTCCAATTGAGGTCTTGTAAAGTACAAAATAACCTAGAGGAACAAGAACATATACAGCATAGGTGAGAATGTTCTGTGTGAACAGAATTGTACCCAAAGCAGGAATCTTTGAAAGCACAGGAATTGCAATCTTTTTAAGAGGCTCAACTGTCAAAGGAGACAGTGGAACACCAAAAACAACTCTCTGTAGGAATGAACATAGACCTGCAATCAAAATATTTATTGCAGTACCAGTTACAATCTGATGCTGCTTCAGATTCACACAGATGAATGCATAAAGAATTGAAACAAGTAGACCTGCAAGAGCTGCAAATAAGAGTCCAAGGCCAAGACTACCAGTTATGTAAGCTGCAGTGAAACCTGCCCAAGCTCCCATGAGGAATATACCTTCAATGGCTGTGACCATCATACCTGTTCTTTCTGAAAATACCTCAGATAGAGCTCCAAATAATAAAGGAGTACTCATCATCATAGCGCGCGATAATAAATTTATAAGCATCAATTTCCCCCCTCTATCAACATTTTCTTCTGACGATTTACTTCCCATTTATTTCTTACGAAATAGGACATTATAACAAATACCATTACAAAACCTTCCATAAGATCAATGATGCTTGAAGGAATACCTGATAGCTGCCCCATTATGGTTCCACCTACCTGAAGAGCTCCAAATAATATTGATGCGAAGATGATACCAATTGGATTTGCATTTGCAAGTATTGCAATACCTATACCAAGAGATCCAATGGTTGGATTGAATCCCTGAAGCAGCATATGCTGAACACCATTTACCTCTGTTACACCAGCAAGACCTGCAAGACCACCACTTATGAAGAATGTAAGCATGAATATATTCTGAGGATTTACACCACTCATTCTTGCTGCCTCTTGGTTCTGACCAACGGCTCTGATCCTGAATCCCAAAGTTGTTCTATAAAGAAGAAGCCAAACTAGAATTGCAACAACAACGGCCAAAATAAAACCTGCATGCAACCTGGTATGAGGAATTATCTTAGCAAGCCATGTGCTTCTTGCAAGGGATTCTGTTTGAGGATACTCACCTTTCTTTTCCATCAGCACTGTTCTCAGTAAGTAGTTCATCAAATTCAATGCCACATAAGTGCTCATCATGCTTATCAAGAATTCATTGGCATTGAACTTAGCTTTGAAGTATCCAATGAGTCCTCCCCAGATGCCGCTTATTGCAAAAGCAAAAACTATTGCAAGTGGAATTGCAAATGCATTTGGGATGAGAAGGGAGATTGCAGCTGCAACAATAGCACCTATATAAAACTGTCCCTGAGCTCCAATATTGAATAGGTTGGCTTTGAATGTGAAAGCAAAAGCCAATGATGTGAAAATCAGAGGAGTTGCTTTTACAAATATCTCACCAATTGTATAGCCATCTCTGAACATTGATTCAAAAAGCAGTGCAAATATTGGAATTGGGTTCTTTCCCAAAAACAATATCATGAGACCGCTTACGAACAAGCCAAGTAAAATAGCCAATATACTTGTAATAAAAATATCACGAGTCTTTTTGTCCATCTATTCATCCTCCATATTTTTATATCCTGCCATGAGCAGTCCTATTCTCTCGCTATCCAATTCCTCGGCCTTGTATATACCTTGAATCTCACCTTTATAGAAGATTGCTATTCTATCACTCAAGCTCATGATCTCAGAAAGCTCTGTAGATACAAGCATTATGGCCTTGCCATTCTCTTTCTCATTCAAAATAGAAGAGTGAACATTGTTTATTGCACCTAAATCAAGACCTCGAGTGGGTTGGTCAAATATTATGAAATCACCACAGTTTTCAACCTCACGACCAACAATGACCTTCTGCTGATTACCGCCAGATAGCTCTCTTGCAAAGGAATTAGGACCACTTGCTTTGACCTTAAAATCTTTGAGTATCTTGTTGGTTGTTATGTTGAGTTTCTTCCTATCAATTAGGCCATTTTTCTGCCATTCTTTCTTGTAGCTCGATTTGAGCAAGATGTTTTCAGAAAGACTCATATCCATTATCAGGCCATAACGATGACGGTCTGATGGAACATATCCAATTCCAAGACCTATTCTCTCTTTTATTGAAAGATGAGATATATCTCTGTCATCAAGAGTTATCTTTCCATCTGATATCTTTGTAGCACCACAGAGGGCCATGCATAATTCCTGCTGTCCATTTCCTGAAACTCCTGCAATACCTAAAATCTCACCACGATGAATATCGAAGGAGACATTTTTTAAAGATGCAATCTCACTTTTTTCTTTGACTGTTAGATTCTTTACAGAAAGACAGACTTCTTTCTTTATTTCATCGGCAGTTGGCTTCTTGAGTTTCTCTAGATCCTTCTCTATCATCATCTTAGCCAACTGGGTTTCATCAGTATCCTCTCTCCTGACGTTACCATAAACCTTGCCAGATCTCATTACAATAATTCTTGTTGCAACAGACATGACCTCTTTAAGTTTGTGCGTTATGAAGATAACTGCATTGCCTTGCTCTGCATAGTCTTTGACAAATAGCATCAGAGTATCAATTTCTTGTGGCGTGAGAACAGCGGTTGGCTCATCCATTATAAGAAGATTTGCATCCAGATAAAGAGCCTTAAGTATCTCAACTTTCTGCTGCTCACCAACAGTGAGGTCCTGTATTTTCTTCTTTGAATCTATGTTGAAGTTGTACTTATCTGCCAACACTTGAATCTTTCTCTCTTCATCTTTCCAGTCAATAATTCCTTTGACATTTCCAAGAATGATGTTCTCTGTGACAGTATGAGCTGATACAAGAGAGAAATGCTGCTGAATCATCGATATCTTGTACTTCATGGCATCTTTTGGTGATTTTATACTGATCAATTTACCATCTTTATATATCTCACCTTCATCTGCCTGATATAGACCATAAAGTATCTTCATGCACGTACTTTTTCCTGCGCCATTTTCTCCAAGTAAAGAAAGTACCTCTCCTTTATTTACAGAAAATGAAACATCTTTGTTGGCTATAACTTTTGAAAAATATTTAGAGATATCCCTGAGTTCAAAAAAAGGTTTATCCATTTATCCTAATCCTATTGTTTGATTGTATTTGTGTTAATCATTTGAAATGAAAGAAGAAAAGCACAATACATGATCATATACTGTGCTTTTCCTTGCTTACTATTTGAACATAGAGTTGAAATCTACTTCACCATCAGCTGCACTCTTCATTTTTGCACTGACATTGTCCTGCACTGCCTGAGATATTGCATCAGTATATACAGGTTTGAAGATACCTTCTTTGATACCAGCTTCGTGAACTTCTCCACCAGTTAAAGTACCATTGAAATATTTGTTAACAGCCCATACATAGAAAGATTGGAAGTCAAATACAACAGAAGCTACAACAGTTCCTTTAGCTACATCATTCTGATTGCTTGAGAAACCAATGAATTTTATGCCTTTCTCTTTAGCAGCTTGTATAGCACCAAGACCAACTTGGTTTGCATAAACAAATAGAGTATCTGCACCATTATCAATCATTGTTTCAGCCATCTGCTTACCTAAAGCAATATCATCCCAGCTGTTTGCATATGCGCGAGTTGCAGTTGCACCACTGATTCCTCTGCTTTCAGCAACATCAACTGCTACTTCTTCATAAACATCCAAAAGATTTTCCATTGCTTCATTAGGGAATCCACCAATTGTTGCAAATTGACCATTCTCAGAAACCTCACCAGCAATCAAAGCTGCAACATAACTTGCTTCATATTCTTTTGGGAAAATAGGAGCTACATTAGAATAATCAGCTTGGAAACCATTTACAACACAGAATGTTGTATCAGGGTAATCTGCAGCAACTTTGTTTGCAGCATCATCAAATTGAGTACCAGCTGCCATGATCAAATCATAGCCTCTCTCTGCATAGTTTCTGAAAGTGGATTCATAATCTGAAGCTGGTACATTTTCAATGTATTCCATCTTTGTCCCAAGCTGTTCGTTTGAAGCAACAAGACCAGCATAGTTGGTAGCATTCCAAGATTGATCGTTGATTGGTCCAGGAAGAATCAAAACAATTTTTAAATCGCCTATACCTTTAGCTTCATTTGAAGTTGCCTTTTCAGTTTGTCCGGATGCAATAACAGAAGTTAATGCAAAACATGCAATCAATAAAATTGTCATTATTTTTTTCATTGCTTTTCTCTCCTTAAAAGTAATTTTTGGAATTGTCAGTCACAGCAGTCATCTATAATCGATACTGTTTGAATCAGACAGCTTCCTTATATACACAATGCAATAAGCGTGCCAAAAAAAGAGGTGTTGAATTATTTATTAT
>JBFHKM010000137.1:0-7716 GCA_041595335.1 Sphaerochaetaceae bacterium | reverse complement strand
GAAGAACCATCTGGTAAGATCTATATCATGAACTGCCATATCGGATACCAAGCCACCGCTTTTCTTAGCAAATTCAATTGGTGGACATCCAGGGTCTCTTCCTATAGCAAGTATTGAAATAGGTTTGCCTAAATCACCACTGTCGATTCTGTTTTTAGCTGATACATAAGCTGAATCAAAACGTCTCATAAATCCCAATTGAACAAATGCTCCATATTTATCTGCTAACTTTGTAAGTGCAACAGCATCTTCAATATTTGTAGCTAAAGGTTTCTCACAGAACACCTTTTTATTGGATTTAATAGCAGCTTCAAGAACTTCTGCATGTGTTTCAGTAGATGTTGCGATGATCACTGCATCTATATCATCATTTTTAAGCAATTCTTTATAATCAGTATAAGTTTTTACAGTTGGAAAATTTCCAACTAATTTATCTAATGAAGGTTGATATACATCTGATGCTGCAACCAAACTTGCATTTGCAATACCACTTGCAATATTGCTAGCGTGTCTGTAACCGAGTCGTCCCAACCCGATAACTCCACATTTTAATTTTTCCATAATAATCTCTCCCATTTATTCAACAATACCTGAAGCAGCTCTCATGATTCGTTCTTCAGAAAAATCTTTTCTGTCCAATCTTCCTGTTAGCTTACCTTCATGCATTACAATCATTCTATCTGACATACCCATACATTCATCCATTTCAGAGGAAACCATTATTACTGCTTTTCCCTGCTCTAGAAGTTTGTTGATCAAGTTGTAAACTTCAACTTTAGCTCCGACATCGATACCTCTAGTTGGTTCATCAATGATGAAAACTTTTGCTTCAGTTAAAAGCCATTTAGCAATAACTACTTTCTGCTGATTGCCTCCGGATAAACTGCTTGCCAATGTTTCAACGTTTGGTACCTTGATACGTAAATCTTCAACTTCTTTGATTGAATCCTGTTTAGATTTTTTGACATCAAGCCAACCGTTTTTAACATATGATTTTAGTGCAACCAATGTTGTATTGAATTCAACAGATTGAAGAAGAACAAGACCCTGTCCTTTTCTATCTTCTGTTAAAAAAGCAATTCCTGCATTGATTGAATCTTGAGGATTTTTGATTTTGATTTTCTTATCATTTACCAATATCTCACCAGAAGTGAATTTATCAGCACCAGTGATGCCTCTCATAACTTCTGTTCTTCCAGCTCCAACCAAACCTGATACGCCAAGTAATTCTCCAGCATAAGCTGTAAAAGAGATATCTTCATAAACTCCAGTTGAAGTTAAGTTTTTAACTTCGAGTAATGGTTTTCCTCTTTTGAAAATTTCTTTTGGATATTTCTGTTTGATGTCACGACCTACCATGAGTGTTACCATCTTATCAATTGATACATCACTAATTGGAATTTGATCTTGTATAAGATTACCATCACGAAGAACTGTCAATGAATCACAGATTTCCATAATCTCTTCAAGTCTATGAGAGATATAGATCATTGTGACACCTTTTTCTTTCAATTGATTCATGATTTTAAATAATTGCTTTGTTTCAGTTTTACTTAAAGCAGCTGAAGGCTCATCAAGAATAACCAATCTTGAATTTGCATGTGCCGCTTTACAGATTTCAATCATCTGTCTGGTTCCAACTCCGAGTAACCCAAGCTCTTCATCAGGATCAATATTCAAACCAAAATCAGTTAGAAGTTGCTTTGCTTCTTTTCTTTCTTGCTTCAAATCAACGAATCCACTTTTAGTTCTTATCTCTCTTCCAAGAAATATGTTTTCAGTAACATTCATGTAAGGAACTTGCTGAAGTTCCTGATAAATACAGGCAATTCCAAGCTCCATAGACTGAGCTGGTTCTAGATGTGGAAAAGATTTTCCATCATAAACAATAGCTCCGCTTGTTGGTGAGTGAGCGCCCGCTAGAGTTTTAATTAGTGTAGATTTACCAGCACCATTTTCTCCAATGAGACCTCTAACCTCTCCCTGTTTTATTTTCATGTTGACCTTATTTAAAGCAACTACGCCAGGATATATTTTTGTAATATTTTCTAATTCTAAAATATTTTTATCAACCAACACCTAACACCTCCCTATTTTAAAAACCGGAGAAATATGCTCTTCCAAATTATTTGAAAATTTCTCCAGAAACTTATTGCATACGTTTCCATGAATCAAACGCTAACATGCAAAATGCCTGCCGTCAAGAATAAAAATTTAAATATTTTCTTATCGATATTTCAATATATATTAGAAAACTACTAAAATATAAAAAAATGACGTAAATACGTGTGTACATATAAAAAAATGCATATTAATAAAAATATAAAAAATTATCAAAAAATAATTCCTTATATTATATGAATTTATTTTAAAGACAAATATGTATCTAAAATGACATATCAATTATTAGGGATATAACTTTATTAACTTAATAGTCATTATCTTAAATAAAATCAATTATTTTTCATTTTTTGTTATTTTTCTAATTTCTTTCTGCATTTTTTTGCAAACGTTTCCAAATAAATAACAAAATTTACAACATTTTGGTCCAGTTCCCTATTGCCTGTTACAACTTTTAATGATAATGTTTACACACTTATTGCATCCCATAATAATAAAATCAAATTAAATATTAATGTTCTCTGCTATATATATATCGGATTTCTTATTCTGATTTTTATATCGGATTCTTATAAAGTTAAAAACATTTTCTATTTAATTTATAAATGCTCTTCCTACCAATTATGTTATATAACTACTGGAGGTAGTAATGACAGATTTAAAAAAGAAAGCTCTTGATTACCACATGATGAATGGGGTTCCAGGAAAGATAAGTATCAATTTGACAAAGCCATGCAAGACATCAGATGATCTGGCTCTCGCTTATACACCAGGTGTAGCAAAACCTGTTCTTGAAATTGAAAAAAACAGTGATGATGCATACAAATACACAGACAAAGGTAACCTTGTTGGTGTCATCAGCAATGGAACAGCAATTCTTGGTCTTGGAGATCGAGGTGCTCTTGCAAGCAAACCTGTAATGGAAGGTAAAGGTGTTCTATTCAAACGATTTGCTGATATAGATGTGTTCGACATTGAAATTGATGAAAAAGATCCTAAAAAACTCATTGAGATTGTAAAATCATTGCAGCCAACTTTTGGTGGTGTGAACCTTGAAGACATAAAAGGTCCTGAATGCTTTGAAATTGAACAGACTCTTAAAGAGCAATGCAACATCCCTATCTTCCACGATGATCAGCACGGTACTGCAATAATTGCTACTGCAGGACTTTTGAATGCAGTGGAGGTAACAGGAAAAGATATCTCAAAAATCAGAGTTGTTGTGAATGGAGCTGGTGCTGCTGGTATCTCATGTGCAAAAATGTTCATCAAAGCTGGTGTGAACAAAGACAACCTCATCATATGTGATAGTGTTGGTGTTATTTACGAAGGTCGCAAAGAGAGAATGACAGATCAGAAGAGAGAGCTTGCTGTGAAGACAGAAACAAGAACACTCGCTCAAGCAATGATTGGTGCAGATTTCTTCATGGGTCTCTCTGTTGCAGACTGTGTGACTCCTGAAATGCTCTTGAGCATGGCATCTGATCCTGTTGTATTTGCAATGGCAAATCCAAATCCAGAAATAGATTATGATCTAGCACAGAAGACCAGATCTGATCTGATAATGGCAAGTGGAAGAAGTGATTATCCGAACCAGATAAACAATGTACTTGGCTTTCCTTTCATCTTCAGAGGCGCTCTTGATGTAAGAGCATCTCAAATTACAGAGAACATGAAGATGGCAGCTGCTGAATCTCTTGCACTGCTTGCAAAAGAACCAGTTGGCGAGGAAGTTGTTAAAGCTTATGGTAGATCATTTGAATTTGGTAGAGATTATCTTGTACCAAAACCATTCGATCCAAGAGTAATTGAATATGAAGCTGTAGCAGTTGCAAAAGCTGCCTGTGAAGATGGTGTTGCAAGATGCCCAATCACAGATTGGGAAGAATACAGATTATCTCTGGTGAATAGAATGAAGAAGTACTGGAATTAATAAAGAAAACTCATAGGTTTGGGCTAAATTATCGATCGTTAGATTGATAATTTAGCTCTTTTTGTTTTTATAAGATATATGCAACTTGAACATGATTTAAAAAGATCTTCATTCTGCAGACCATATTTTATAGAACAGTCACAGTCTGATTCACTGTATCAAGCTCAACTTCTTTTCCGATAGGAAGAGTCAGCATTGGATGAGTGTGAGAGCAATCAAAATCTGCTAAAAATGGTATCTTCTGACCATTGAGTACTTCCAGCAATATTTCATATGGTTTTCTGCCAGTATTCATATCTTTGAACAGCTCGTGCTTTCCAAGAATTATACCTGAGACTTTATCAAATACTCCATTAACTTTTAACATTGAGAAACTTCTTTCCACAGTTGCAGCATCTTTCAAAGAATCCTCAATAAATAGAATATCTCCTCTCTTGATCTCAGGCATGTACTCACTTCCCCAAATACCTTGAATGGTATTCAGGTTGCCTCCCATCAATCTACCGCGAACCTTTCCTTCATTTACAGTGATTAACTTGTTTGGTCTCAGGGTCTTTGCTCTTTTCTGAGTTTTCCAATCCAAGAACTCATCAGTCCAGTACTCAGGAGTTGGAAGAGTATAAGGAGTTTTGAAACCTTCACCAACGATGTTCATGAAGTACTCATATGTCTCATCAACCAACGGAGGAAATTCTCCAAATGATGCAACAAATGCTGGACCATAAAGAGGAACAATACCTGTTTTTGCATAAACTGCAAGAAGTATTGCTGTAACATCAGAGTACCCAATGAAAATTTTAGGATGTTTTTTCAGATACTCAAAATCAATATAAGGCAACAATGAGTTTGAATTCGTTCCACCTGTGGTGGACATGATGATATCCACTTCATCATCTCTGATGAGAGTGTTCAATTCCAAAGCCCTATCTTTTATGGTTCCTGAACGATAGTGGTCTTTCTTACCTGTCAAGATACCCTGCTTTATCTTAAAACCTTTACCTTCTAAGTACTCAACTCCTCGTTTGAAGCGCTCTGGCACTATTGCTGTTATTGCTATAGACGGAGAATATATTCCAATGCAAAGATTCTTTTTGTTTTCCATGTTGTGTCCTTTTCAAAATTAAATAACTTTATTGATTGCTCATTATTCATTGAGTTTTGATGTTCATTAAATTGAACATCAATTTTATATTTTAATCAACAACTTTTCTGCAATAAATTATGTATGCATAGATCTTCATTGAATCATAAATGATGATTTAAAGAGCACACCTGCTCTTTTATATTGAAGAGAGCAATCAACAAAAAAGCATGATCAATCACGTCTTCCCTATTCCAGATTCAAAGTAAAAATAAAATATTGAATTAATTAAAAAGCAATATCTGTGCAGTTGTGGTATAATTATTAAAAATTCAACTGTCCACATTATCATTGATTTGACTTTAATCGTTGATACATAAATACATAAACCGTAGATATTTTGATTGAGGAGTAATTTAGGCATGAATGAAAAAAACAATATTTCCGCCATTTTGATAAAGAATGAGGGAGCAACAAAAAAACTCAGTGGTTCAAGCTTGAGCAATTGGACAGAAAAAGATGGACTCATATGGATAAATCTTGACTACAACTTGAAAGAGAATCATGAATGGTTGAAGACAGAGAGCAATGTTGACAGCATAGTGCTTGATGCACTTCTTGCTGAGGACACAAGACCAAGATATTTCGTCCATGAAAACGGTTTTCTTATTATATTGCGTGGTATAAATTTGAATCCAGGAGCGAGTCCTGATGATATGGTATCACTGAGAATATGGGTGCAATCCAACAAGATCATCTCCATCTGGCGACGTAAGGTGATGGCAGTTGAAGATCTGCGCAATGAAATATTGAATGGCGATGGTCCCAAAACTGAGGGCGAGTTCATAGCTCACCTTACATCCCGTATATCACTTAGAATGGCAGAGTCAATAAACAACATATCTGATCAGGTTGATGAACTTGAGGAGCAGATTTTTGAGCAGAAGGACAAACCCATCAGAACAGTGATAAGCGAACTCAGACGACAGATAATAAGCTTGAAGCGCTATCTCTCTCCTCAACAGGAGATGTTCACAAGAATACAGAAAGAGAACATAAACATCTTCTCTTTTGATGATCTAGCTAATTTGAGAGAGACCACTGATAGACTCACAAGATATGTTGAAGATCTTGATGCGGCAAGAGAGAGAACAGCCGTTGCTCAAGATGAACTTGAAAGTCAACTCACAAGCAAGATGAACAGCACAATGTACCTTCTATCGATTGTGACAGTTATATTCTTACCACTTGGCTTGGTCACAGGGCTTCTTGGAATAAACGTTGCAGGAATTCCAGGTACTGACAATCCATATGCTTTTTGGATTGTAACAGGACTGCTTGTGTTCATTGCAATAATGCAGATATTGATCTTCAGACGAAAGAGATGGATGTAAATTGATAAATTTTCATTTGCACTCAGAGTCTCATTGGTTTTAAGATATATGAAGAAAGAGTTGATGTATCTCAATTGATCAAACGAATTGATATACACAATTGCGAGAGTGCTAATAACACAATTGCAATAATTTATAATTACAGGAGAAAAACTTATGGAAAACATGAAAGGACAGATTCTATATATATCACATGGAGGAGGTCCTCTTCCTCTACTCAATGATCCATCACATAAAAATATGATTGATTTCATGAATGAATTACCAAAAACACTTAAAAAACCTGAGGCAATCATTGTTATAAGTGCTCATTGGGAAGAGAATGTTGTGACAATTCAAACTGGAGAGGATCCAGGTCTGATATATGACTACTATGGTTTTCCCGAGGAAGCTTACAGTGTTAAGTATCCATGCAAGGGAAATCCAGAACTTGCAGCCAAGATAGCCGAAATATTTAAAGAAAGAGGTATAATGTACAGCTTGGATGACAAGAGACCATATGATCATGGATCTTTTGTTCCTCTTAAGATGCTGTATCCTGATGCAGATATTCCTGTAATTCAGCTTTCCTTGCAGCACAATTTTGACACTCCAACTCATCTTGAAATAGGAAGAGCTCTGCGAGAACTGCTCAGAGAGAATGTACTCATCATAGGCTCAGGGTTCTCATTTCACAACATGAATGCGTTCGCAACTTCAGAAGAAGTTGCAGATCCTCTAAATGATGAATTCCAGGACAAATTAATTGAAATCTGCTGTACAGAGATGGAGGAGAGAGCAAGAAGAGAGCAACTATTGAATTGGCAGCACATCCCAAATGCTAGATATTGTCATCCTCGAGAGGAACATCTGCTGCCTTTGTTGGTCTGCGTTGGAGCATCTGATGGTGCTGGATCCAAGGTGTTTGATAACTACATCATGGGAAAAAGAGCTCTTGCTTTTTTATGGTCGTAGGAAATATATCAAGGCAATCAAAACTTGAAGTGGCTCAAATGTTTTGATAATTATTGATATCATACAAAAAATATTTTTATAATGCAAAAAGTGAGACTCAGTCTTTGATAAGAAAGATAGGTCTCACTTTTTTTTTGCAGTTTTCTATAAAATAATTGATAAGAATACCTGATAACCACTTAACAAATAAGAACTAAAACTTCCTCAAATACCAACTGCATATGATCAGGTAT
>JBFHKM010000136.1:0-7723 GCA_041595335.1 Sphaerochaetaceae bacterium | reverse complement strand
TATCATGACTACATAATAAATTATATGTTTTGTTTTTCTACTTTTACTTGTACTGGCCATTATTGTACCCTCTCTTTATGTGAATGAACCATATATGGGATAATAAACATTGCTGCAAAGATGAACAGTATTACAGCCATTGCACTACCTAGTGCAAGTTTATTAGCTCTAAATGTCGTTGTGTACATTCTAACTGATGGGTGACCAGTGAATTCGTTATCTGTTCCTGCCATTGCATAGATCAAGTCAAACATCTTCAGCGAGATATGAGCCATGATAACAACTGCACTCATTGTGATGGGTTTCAAGTTAGGAATTGCTATTTTCCAATAGTAAACAAACTCATTTGCTCCATCAAGTTTTGCACTTTCTTTTATGCTTCCAGAGAGCCCTCTGAGTCCCGCAAGATAAAGGGCCATTGCATATCCTGAATATTGCCATGTACCTGCAAATAAAATACCTAATGTTGCAAGATTGAATCCATGCATCTCTTCATTTGCAAGACCTGCAGGAAATAATGGTTCAATTAAAAATGCAAATACAAGAAGTGCTGCTATCACTATGCTGTTCTTTTTGATGCCCTTTTTATCTTGACTTGTGATTGAACTTATCAAGAATACAACAAAAAATAGAGCAACTAGAACTGATAGTACCTGAAGAACATTCTGCCAGTTGAATGACCAGATCTGCTTCTTACTGCTGATCCATTGAAATGTTCCTTGATTCTTACCAAACCATGTGGGAATGGCATTCAAGCCACCTGAAGGTGCCAACAGCCATCTCCAAACGGTACCACTGACTATGAAAGATAGAGACATTGGATATAAAAATATGGTTCTATAGATTCCTTCATGTTTTATTGGTCTATCCAAAAGAATTGCCAATAGCAGACCAACAATCAGAGTTCCAGCCAACAGAAAGACTGTATAGAATACAGTGTTTACAAGATCCTGTCTGAATCCTTTGTTCATAAAACTCGTGAACAATGATTTATAGTTATCAAGTCCTATGAAATTTTTTACGGGTGTTGCACTCATTCCCTTCCAATCTGTCATTGATGAATATATTGTATTTCCTATGAATCCATATACAAATATAGCTACAAGTATGATTGATGGAAGTAAAATCAAAACAGAGTACAAAGTTTCCTTGCTGTTTTTCCTACTCATAATTCCTCCTCAAAATTAAAAGCATGTCTTTTTTAAGTAAAAGCGGTTCCTAAATTGATAGAAACCGCCTTTTAAGACTGATACGATTATTTATTAATTCATACCGTTGCTAGCTGCGATTTCAGCACATGCTGCTGCAGCTTGGTTAGCATCTTTAGAACTCATGAACTGTTCAATTACTGAAGAGAAGTCATTCATGAAGCCTTCATTAGCTACAACACCATGAGCTAGAGAACCAACGATTACATCGTTAGCAAAGTCTTTAGCTGCACTCTGTGAATAAGCACTGTATAGGCTCAAATCTGTATCTGTTCTAGCTGCGATTGATCCCTTTAGAGGGTTGAATGCATCCTGTCCAGATTTAGATCCACATTCTTCTACCCAAGAAATAGCTGCATCAAGGTTCTTACAACCTAGAGGAATACCAAAGCTATCTGATAAGAATTGGAATACACCATCAGTTCCAGGAGTATTGGCCCAACCGAAACCTGTTCCAGGTTCTAGACCCAATGTTGTCATCATGTATCCAGCAGCCCAGTCACCATGCCAGTTAAATGCAGCTTGGCCGTTAACTACCATATCTGTTGCTTGTTGCCAAGAAAGAGATGAAGAATCTTTATTTGTATACATCAACAACTTACCAAAGTTCTCCCAAATCTTTACAACTTTAGGATCAGTCCAAGCTAATTTACCGTTCCATAGATTGTTGTAATCATCAGGACCCAATGTTGCTAGAGCTACATTTTCCCAGTTCTCTGTTGCAGTCCAAGTCTGTCCCATTGATAGAGGGATTATGCCTTGAGCTTGTAATTTATCAGCTACCATAAAGAATTCATCTAATGTTGTAGGTACTGTTACTCCCCATTTTTTTAGGTTTGCAGGAATGTACCAAGCAACGTTTGATTTGTGTACACAAACTGGAACAGACCAGATACCATCATCAGTACCGATTAAATCAATCAAATCACTTGGGAATGCATTCATCCAACCCTGATCTTCAAAGATAGGAGTTAAATCATACATACGATCTGAATTGACCCAAGTACCAATCAATTCTTGTCCAGCATGAACTTGGAATGATTCTGGTGGGTCATTATTCAACATACGAGTTTTTAAAACTGCCTTAGCGTTAACACCACTACCACCTGTGACTGTTGCGTTAATTAAGTTTACATTTGGATTCTTTCCTTCGTAATCAGCTACCATTGCTGCTAGAGCAGGACCTTCATCACCAGCCCACCATGAGAAGATTTCCAAATCTCCGGATGGAGCCATTCCATCAAGAACTAATTTGTTAGCATCAACGGGATTAGCCATTGTTGTTTCCTTAGCACCTTGAGCAAAAGTCATTCCCATTGCCATCATTGCAATACCAGCGAGAGCAAAACATTTTTTCATAAAATTCCTCCTGAATTTTTGTTTTATAATTTATTGTTGCATCAATTTCATTCGCCGTACATTAAAAATTTATCTGAATTTTATTGATTTTTTTAGATTGTCTTAAAATAGTCATTTAAATTATTGTTTACCTAAACAAGTTTTACTTAAAAAACGTTAGCTATGTATCTTTTTTTTTGTTGCGGATTGCCATACTAGGGACTACAATAAAGAAATGGAATATACGATAATTTTAGTTGATGATGAAGCTCATGTTAGAACGAGTATCAGAACAAATACACCATGGAAGGATTATGGTTTCACTGTGATTGGTGAGGCCAATAATGGAGTTGAGGCCATTGAATTGGTTGAAGAGCTCAAACCAGATGTTATTATCACTGATATCAGAATGCCATATCTTGATGGCATTGAACTCATCAAGCAGATAAGAGAGATTCAACCTACAATTACCATAATAATATTGAGTGGTTACGATGAGTTCACATATGCTCAAACAGCAATACACTACAATGTTAAGGAGTATCTGCTCAAACCTGTGAGCAGAAATGATTTCTGCGAGTTACTGCAGAGAACAAAAAAATTACTTGATGAGAACTATCAGAGAATCAATGACATAAACAAGCTCGAATCGAATTATGAAAGAGCTCTTCCGTTATTGAAGGAGAAGTTTCTTGTCTCGCTTCTGACCCCCTCTCATGAGAATGACAACAATGAGTTGATTCAGCGTGCTCAGTCTTTTGATTACAACATTGAAGGTGATCACTTCATGGTTGCAACTGTTGAGGCAAATCAAAATGACAGTCCATTGGTTGCAATGGCTATGATGGAGGTCTGCAAGGAGATACTGAAGGATAAAGACAACATCTTTCTTCAGTTGGAAGATCAAATAGTGATAATAATTAAAGATGAGAAGATGGGAAAAAATGATGACTTCACCTCTTTATTCATCAAGCAGGTTTTCAGGCAGATATCCACCCTCAGTTCCTATTTGAATAAATACTTAAAAGGTGGTTCAACAATTGGTATTGGTTCTGCAGTTCACACTCCATCTCAGATTCATATCTCATACAGAGAATCTTTGATTGCATTGAACTACAAAGCCTATCAAGAGAATCAAGATATACTCTACATAAATGATGTGGAGCACATAAATCATCCTGTCATAAAGAAAGATATTCTTCTTGAGAAGCGAGATGATTTCATCACGGCTTTGAAGATGGGTGAGAGAGAGGAAGTTGAGAGACTTGCTTCCACTTTTTTTGATGATACCTCAGGCTTGAATCCAGAGGGTCTTCAATCATATCTTCTTACAATATTATCTATATTGGCATCTGTTACAACAAGTTACGGAACATCCCTAGCTCAAATAACTCAGAACAGTGAGGAGAAAAATTATGTTCATGAGCTATCGGGAATAAACACAATCAACAAGGCAAGAAAGTGGTTCACAGAGCTATCAGTTCTGACAAACAAAGCTCTCAAAGGACAGAGAGCACAGAGCCACATTCAATTTGTTGAGGAAGCAAAAAGATACATTGAAGAGCATTACCAAGATACAAACCTCTGCCTTGAAACTGTATGTGACCATCTTGGAATAAGCACTGCATACTTCAGCTCAACTTTTAAAAAAGAGACTGGTACATCATTTGTTACAGCCTGCAATGAGATTCGAATAAACAAAGCAAAGATATTGATGAGTGAGACCGATATGAAGAACTATGAGATATCAGAGAGAGTTGGTTTTTCAGATTCCAATTACTTCTCATTCTGTTTCAAACGTACAGTTGGTCTATCTCCTTCTAAATATAGGAATTCAATAAAGATATCATGAAAAAAGAACCCAAAAGCATACATCGCATATTCTCGACCTCTATAATAGCGATCTCAATGATCATCATTATAGTGATGTCGACTGCTCTGTATTATGGTTTTTCTAAGGTAACTCGCCAGAATGCTCAAAAGAATACGAAGGAAATCATCACTCAGGTAAATTACAGATTGGGAAGCTACATCACTTCAATTCTTGAGATAAGTAACTATGCATTGGATTTGGATTTCATAAATGACAAACAGACCTCCAAGGAGAAGCTTCAGACAATTGTTAACTCCCGTCATGATATAGTGAGCATAGCTTTTTTTGATTTTGATGGCTCCCCTCTTTTGATAAGCGATGACAAAACAACAGTCAGCAAGAATGAGATAATAAGACAGGAATGGTTCTACTCAATAATAAGCAACAAGAAAGATGACTACAACATGTACTTCTCCTCCCCTCATATCCAGCATCTTCTTCCACAGAAATTTCCCTGGGTCATAACCTACTCACAGAAAATTACATATACAGATGAGAGGGGCATAAATCGTGATGGCATTCTCATGATTGATATGAACTTCTCTCTCATCAGTGAGATGATTCGCTCAGCAACTCTTGGCTCGAGTGGTTATCTTTATATTGTTGATGACTCAGGAGAGATTGTCTACCATCCAAAGCAGACTTTGATCTATGCAGGTCTGTTCAACGAAGATACTGAGAGCATTGAAAATGTGGTGTTTGGAACTTTTGTTAAGAAATACAACAACAGAGATAGATTGACTGTCATTCAGACAGTCAATGACTGCAAATGGCGATTGGTTGGAATTGCCTATCTTGATGAAGTTACAGAGGGAATGACAACAATAAACCTGCTTGTGATTCTTCTCTCTCTGATATTTGCTCTTCTTTCAATTGTTGTTGCTTGGTTTGTTACAAACCATATCACCTCTCCAATCAAGCAGCTTGAGATGGAGATGGAGATGTTTGATATTGAGACGGCGAAGCTTTCAAAGCCAATAGAGGGCAGCAAAGAAGTGTACACTCTGTCGGTTACCTACATAAAGATGATAAAGAGAATCAGAAAGTTGATGGGAGATATTGTAACTGCACAGGATCTCAAAAGAAAGAGTGAGCTTGAGGCACTCGAAGCAAAGATCAATCCTCACTTTCTTTACAACACACTCGACAGTGTTGTCTGGATGGCCGAACAGGATGATACAGAAGGGGTCATCACAATGGTTCAAGCTCTTTCCAAACTGTTCAGAGTTTCAATAAGTAAGGGGCATGAAATAATAACAATCAATGAGGAGATTGAGCATGTCAGAAACTATCTTCTTATACAGAAGATGAGATATCAGAATTTCGATTTTAAAATCAATCTACGTGCGGACTTAAAAGACTGTCCAACCATCAAACTGCTTGTTCAACCTGTTGTTGAGAATGCCATATATCATGGAATCAAATATCTAGTTGATCCAGGACTCATAACAATAAATGTGGACAGTCCTGATGAGAGGGATATCATAATAAGTGTCTCTGATAATGGAGTTGGTATGGATGAGGAGACAACAGAGTATCTGTTGAAGAGAGAGAAACCTGATTATCTGATCAAGGACATAGAGAACAAAGAAGGAAAAGGAATTGGACTGGTAAATGTTCAAGAGAGAATTCAGCTGACCTATGGAAAGGAATATGGTCTGAGGGTTGAATCTGAACTTGATGAAGGAACCACCGTATATATCAAAATTCCAAAGAATGATTCAATTCATCCTTTGAAGGTTGCCCAGAAGGAAGGTAAATAGATGAAGCACATAAAATTATTACTTTTATCACTATTCATGTTGATAGCCATTCTTATTGGTTGCAGCAGGATTGGAGTTTTCAAAGAGACAAAAGAGGAACCCAAGAAGATTGCATTCATAAGCATGAAACAGGGAGGTCAGCTTTGGGGAAATGTTAAGAATGGTGCAAGGATGGCTCATGAGGAGACTCAATGTCTTGTGGATTTCTATGCTCCAATTGAGGAAACAGACAGCTTCTCTCAAATTGAATATCTAGAGCAAGCAGCAGCTGGAGATTTTGATGCAATCATAATTGCTCCAAGTGATCTGACTCTTCTTTCAACTACAGTACAGAAAGTTCAGAGAAAGGGAGCCAAGGTTCTGCAGATATACAACGAAACAATAGCCTATGATGGATTTGAGCAGTTCAAGATGATGACAGATTTCACCCCCGTTGGTGATTCCATTGCCGATTTTCTTATTGAAAAATCAGGTAACAATCCAATTCATGTTCTGCTAGTGGGCTCTCTACTTCATACATCTGCTGGATCTCAGACAGAGCTGAGCATAAAACAGAGATTCAAAGACAACAGCAACATCAAATTTGAAACCATCTACTGCTTTGGTGATAAAGAAAGAGCTGAAGATCTTGTTGTGCAAAAACTCAAAAAGAATGAATCTATAAATTTCATAATAGCTCTTGATGAGACAAGTTCTGATGGAATCATTGATGCAATACACAGCACCGATTCTCACAATGCAAGAATAATTGCCTGGGGAAACTCTCTAAACAACATTGAAGGGCTTGAAGATGGATGTGTTGATGCCATTGTTGCAATCAATGGATTTGGACTTGGCTACAGAAGTATATATGCCGCCCTTGATTTAATTGATGGTAAAGCTGTCCCTACCACTCCTTTAGATTTTGCAATTGTTACAAAAGATACTTTCCTAGAAGATAGAAATCAGAGATTGCTGTTTCCACAGCTTCTCTAATCAGAGAGTCTTGCTTTTAGAATAAAAAGACATGAAGTTCTCTTCTGTCACTTTTTCATAAGGTATCCAAACGTATTTATTGTTGGTTATTTTATAACCAATGTTATCGCTTGTTGGTACCTCATCTGATGCCATCACATAGGCCAAATTGAATGCAGCTTTTGCTTGATTGTAAGAATCATTTAGAACTGTCCCAAGCAATGTTCCATCTTGTATTGCTTTTAAAGCAGTCGACGATGCATCACATCCAACAACAGGAATGTACTTCTCTTCAGAGAAATAACCTTCGATCTTTAGGGCATCTATGGCACCAAGTGCCATCTCATCATTGTTGGAGAACACTGCTTCAATGTTATCACCATACTCAGATAGCATGTTGGTCATGAGATCCTGAGCCTTAACTCTGCTCCATTGAGCAAATCCTGAATCCAACTTCTGAGAGATAATTCCTTCATCAGAGAGAGCTTTTATGCAGTATTCAGATCTCTGTATTGAGTCCTGATTGCCAGACTCTCCTTTCAATATTACATACTGAAGTATTCCATCATTGTTGATATCTGCTTCAG
>JBFHKM010000135.1:0-7743 GCA_041595335.1 Sphaerochaetaceae bacterium | reverse complement strand
TGAAATTGGTGATGTATTGAATGATAAAGAATTGAGCTTCCGCTACAAGAGAATGTACTTTGGTTTGAAAACTAGAATCAATTCAATGATGTGGGACAGTGAGACTTCATTCTTCTATGATTTGAATGCAAAAGAAAAGAAGATTAATACTAAATTTATTGGTGCTTATTGGACATTGTTGGGCCAGATTCCTAATGATGAAAGAGGCTCTCAGTTAATTGAACATTTAAGAGATCCAAAAGAATTTGGTACAGATAACCCATTCCCTGGTGTTCCAGTATCTTCTCCTCATTACAGCGAGAAAGGTAACGGCTGGTGTGGTGGTGTTATTCCTATCAACACATTCATGGTTGTAAAAGGCCTTGCTAAATATGATGAGTTTATATTTGCAAGAGAATGTGCAATCAGACACATGTACTTCCTTTTAGATACTTTGCATCCTGATGCAGATAAGATTGACGATGTTTGGGAAGGATATCTTCCAAACAAAGAAGGTAAGTCTGTAACAACTGAAATTAAGAACTTCCCTCGTAGACGATATTTGCCAATGAGTGGTCTGGTTACAGTTGCAATGATGATTGAAAATATCATAGGTATGGACATTTCATTACCTAGAAAGACTGTTGATTGGACAATGACAAGCAGAGAAGTAATGGGAATTGAAGGATTATCTTTAAAACGTAACTTGATTACAATCTTGAGCACTAAGAATGCCAGAGGTTGGGAGATACGTCTTGAGAGTGAGAAACTTTATTACTTTACAATTGAAATCTTAGATGAAGACAAGAAGAAAACATTACCTATTCCTTCAGGAAAATGTTCAATGTTGGTGGATAAATTATAGATGGCATGGCTTGGTAAAGTAGTTGGTGGATTGGTTGGATTTTCTCTAGGTGGCCCTTTAGGAATGATTGCAGGAATTGCATTTGGCAATATATTTGACAATGCAGAGTCTGCTGCTGATAGCAAAAATCGTACAAGATACAGACAGTTTAATGGTGGAGTTCACCCTTACATGTCAAATACAGAGCAGAAGAACATGACATTCTTTGTCGCGGTCTTCTCATTATTGGCACGATTGGCACAGGCTGATGGAGAGGTAACTCAAGCTGAAAGAAACACTCTGAATACTTTCATGGTTAAGGACCTTTCTTTAGATCCTCAAAGCAGAGAAGCAGCATTGAGAGTATTCAATGCAGCACTTACTGGAAACGGCACTGCTGACGAATTTGCAAAGCAGTTCTATGATAGTTTCAGAACAGATCAAGCATTGCTTCAACTTGTGGTAGATATATTGTTCAGAATGGCAGTCAGTGATGGCTCCATGAGTTCAAGAGAAACAGAGCTCATAAAGAGAGTCTGCTCTATCTTCAACTTCTCAGCATCATACTTTGATGCCATGAGTAGAAAATATAGTGTGGCATCTTCTAGTGAAGGTTCTTACACTGTATTGGGTCTTACATCCAAGGCAACTGATGATGAAGTCAAGAAGGCTTACAGAAAGATGAGTATTGAATATCATCCTGATACTGTTCAAGCAAAAGGACTTCCTGAAGAATTTGTTAAGGTTGCAACTACAAAATTCAGAGAGATTCAAGAAGCTTACGATACAATTAAAAAAGAACGAAATATAAAATAATATTACAGTTTGATATAGAAATTGGCATTCATTTAATTATGGGTGCCTCTTTTTGTTTGTTCTCAATTGGTTTTTCTGTTAAGATATTCAGGAAAAGGATTGGGGAAAATGGAATATAAAGCAACAATGATACTTGAAGGTGGAGCAAACCGTGGAGTTTTTACAGCGGGTGTTCTTCATAACTTAATGGATCATGATCTGTACTGCACAAATCTAATTGGAGTTTCTGCAGGATCCTGCAATGCTGTTGATTACGCATCGCATCAGAAACTGAGATCTCGTGATTGTTTTATCATTACAGACAAAAAGAACAGATGGATTTATAAAAATAGATTGTTCAGCAACAAAAGCTTGATGGACATGGATAAATTATTTGATGACTTTCCTAAGAAAACCTTTAAATATGATTATGATGCTCTCTATAAATATGGAATTGGATGTGATGTTGTGACAACCAACTGTTTGACAGGTCAAACCAAGTATTTTGATTTTCAGCAGAGCAATTACAGCATGGATGCCTGCAGAGCATCTTGCAGTATGCCTTTTGTTGCACCAATGGTATTCATTGATGGAATACCTTATATGGATGGAAGTGTCTCAAATTCTGTTCCCATTGATAGAGCCTTTGAAATTGGAAATGACAAGATAATCATAATTCTCACCAGACAGAGAGATTATAGAAAGAGTCCAAACAACAATGTCATCTCACATTTTATCAAAAAGAAGTACAGAAAATATCCAAAGTTTGTTGAATCTCAGCTCAGACGACCTGAGGAATATAACAAAAGACTTGATGAAATTGAAGAGCTTGAGAAGAAAGGAAGAGTGTTTGTTATAAGACCTGAAGTGACTCCTGTTGGAAGAATGGAGACTGATGTTGAGAAGTTAACTTTCTTCTACAAGCATGGCTACAACTTAATGGAAAGGGATCTTCCTAAATTAAAAGAATATCTGGAAAAATAGAATCAATAGAAAACAACGACAATAGTTTTTTTATACATCAGCAATGTAATAACTTAACCTATGTTATGTCATTAGCATTGGGGGTGTTTTAATTGAAATGTTGCAAAAAGTAACAAAAATAGCTATTTTGTTACAAATATAGGTAAGTCTTTCAGAAAACAGGACTTAGTCTTGACAGAAGTTACATGCATAGCTTATCATGAACTCGTTAGATATAAGGAAGACGATGATGTCTGTTTGACATTTACCTTATTTTTTAACAAGGAAAAATTATAAAATTATGAAAAAACTACTGCTACTGATATTTTTATTTATTACATTTACAGCAATTCCATTATTTGCAGAGACAAGTAATGTGACTGTTGAAGGTAGTGTTTCTGAGCAGGAATATGATTTCTCTTTATTATATGGTGATGCAATTCAAAATTCTGTTGTAAATATAGATGCAAATTACAATCTTACAGATGATGCAAGAACAAATACTTTTAGCATAAAACGAACTTCAGGAAACATGAATACAGCTCTGAAGGTAACCGTTAAGATTCAAACCAAAAACTTTGAGGGAACCACTATTGAAGGAAGATTTCGACAGGTAACACCAGTCGCTCCTTATGTAGTTCTGGATTATACCAATAATGGGGATGATGACGCATTCCTCAGTTATTACGATATTATTCAATCTGATGATAAAACTGTAACAGAATTCTCTTTTGATGTACCAGCAGGTCCAAATACAGAAGAAGCAAATGTTGCTGGATTCTATCTAGCAATAGATGGAAATAAAGATGTTCCTGCAGGCATTTTCACAAGTACCGTCAATGTGGAGTTTATATTTTAGATGAAAACAATAAAAATGAAAAAAATATATACCATATTAATTGTATCAATTTTAGCAATGGCTACCGCCTTTGCTTTGAATGAGACAAAAGTTATTTATGTTACAGGAACAGTGAATCCTCTGAGTTATACTTTTTATTTGGTATATGGAGATAATGATTCTGTTGTTCAAGAAGAAGACAACATAGCAACAAAATATGATTTATCAATACCCAATGAAACAGAAATGTTCAGAATACATAGATCATCTGGTAACCTAAATGATGATTTGGTTATGACTGTTGATATAACAGCCAATCCTTTTGTGGGTTCCTTTGATAGAATTGATGATTATGAATTAGCTTTGATCCCTGAAATTATTTTAGATACAAATTATGAAGGTCAGGCTTTCTTAGATTACAATTATCTCGATACAGTTAAGACCTATCGCAAGAAGTTCAATGTATATGTAGAGAGCGGTTACAACAGTGAGGAGACTGATATTGTTGGTTTCCACCTATTGATACCTGGAGATAATACAGTTCCTGCTGGTGATTTCTCAAGTTTGATTCAAATCGAATATACATACGATACAAGATAAATCTTAAATTTAAATTTTTAGATTATGATATTTTTCCAATACAGTGCAATTGGAATATACAAGCGGGATGCAGTAAATGCATCCTGTTTTTGGTTTGAAAGACACAATCTAGAAGATAATGGCTGAACACACCCCTATATATGTGCAACAAAATGAAGATAATGTCTGTATTTACAGGCAAAAAAAAGCTTTCTTGTATCAATCCCTATACTTTTAGTAGGGTTTTATATATATTTAACATAGCAATAATTTAATCCCTATAGGAGTTGTATAAATGAAAAAGTCAATATTATTGATATTAGCTTCAATATTAACAATCAGTTCAGTGTTTGCAGGCGGTTCTAAAGAACAAGCTGCTTCAGCTGTAGAAAATGAAATTAAAATAAATGAAACAAAAACAAATGAAAATATAAAAGACGACAAAGTTGTCTTCACTCTATCTAATGGAGCCGAACCAGAATCATTGGATCCTGCAGAGATTCAGGGAACACCTGAACATAGAATCTACATGACACTATTTGAAGGTCTTGTTTCAATAGACCCAAAAACAGGTAATGCTGCTCCTGGAGTAGCTGAATCTTGGGATGTGAATGAGGATGATACTCAGTATACATTCCATTTAAGAAAAACAACTTGGTCTGACGGAGTTCCAATAACAGCTGATGATGTTGTCTATTCTTGGTTGAGAGAACTCAATCCTGAAACAGGTGCACCTGCTTCTTGGTTCCCTGGAAGATTTGTAGTTGGAGCTGAGGCTTACAACTCAGGCGAAGCATCATCTGATGCAGTTCAGATCAGAGCACTTGATGATTACACTTTCCAAGTTGATCTTATAGGACCATTCCCATTCTTCATCGATGCATTGGAACATTATTCATTTGCAATAGTACCAAAGCACACAATTGAAGAGTTTGGTGATAAATGGACATCGGTAGAGAATATCGTATCAAACGGTCCTTTTGTACTTGAAGAAAGAGTACCTCAATCATACATCTCAGTGGTTCCAAATGATAAATATTGGGATAAAGATAATGTAAAGCTTGATAGAGTTGTCATCCTTACAACTGATGATGAGAATACCAGTTACAACATGTACATCAACAATGAAATTGACTGGCTAACTAATGTTCCAACAGATAAAATTGATTCTGCAAAGATGAAAGACTCTTATCATGTCAACGCACAGTTGGGTACATATTATTTCAACTTCCAAATTAAGAAATTCCCTCTAGATAACATTTTAGTCAGAAAAGCTATACAATATGCAATTGATAGAGATGCAATAGTTGAGGGAGTTACAAGAGCTGGTGAGGTACCCGCTTGGGGACTCGTTCCACCTCTAGCAGATTATCCTACACTGGACAAACCTTTTGCTGATGATGAGGAAGCAACTGCAATGGCTCAGGAATATCTAGCAGAAGCTGGTTATCCTAATGGCGTTGGACTACCTACAATCACACTGCTGTACAATACATCCGACAGTCATAAGAAAGTAGCTGAATTCATACAGCAAGAATTGAAATCAAAACTTGGTATCAAGATTGAACTTGTGAATGAAGAATGGGGAACCTATATAGCAGATAAATCTTCTGGTAACTATATGTTAGGAAGAGCTGGTTGGTATGGTGATTTCCAAGACCCAACTACATTCTTAAATGTTTTCACAACAGCTGCTGCAAGTGGTGGACAGTTTGCAAGTGCCGAATATGATGATTTATTAGAAAGAGCTTCCTTAACAAAAACTCCTTCCACTAGATTGGATTTACTTAGACAGGCAGAAGAACTGCTTGTAAATGAAGACGCTGCAATCATGCCAATATATTACTTTGTAACATCAAATATGATTGATACTGATAAATGGGGCGGATGGTACCAGAACACAATGGATTATCACCCACTAAAAGATATCTATCTTAAATAATAAACAACCATATTAAGAAAAAGCCATTCGATCATATATAGATTGAATGGCTTTTTTACTGTGCTATTTTTAAAATTTAAAACTTAATTCTACCTCTTAGAGATCTAGCTATAGTTGTTTTATCAGCGTATTCAAGATCTCCTCCAATAGGAAGTCCACTTGCAAGACGTGTTATTTCAACACCTTTGTCCTTCAAGATATGTTTTAGGTAAAGAGCTGTGGTATCACCTTCTTCTGTAGGATTTGTGGCAATGATGACCTCTTTGAAATCACCTTCATCAATTCTCTTAAGAAGTTTTGTAAAACTCAATTTCTCAGGACCCACTCCCTCAAGAGGGTTGATAGCTCCTCCTAGAACATGGAAAAGACCATCATAGACACCGCTTGTAGTAAGAGTTATTACATCTTGGGGTTGTTCTATGATACATAGCTTTGTTCTGTCTCTAAGGTTATCTGTGCATATCTCACAGGGATCGGACTCAGTAAAACTACCGCAGATACTGCAGTTTTTAATTTTGCTTTGAATTGTACTAATCTCTTCTCCTAGAATATTATTATAAGCAGGATCAGTGTTTATCAAGTGATAGGCTAGACGTGAGGCAGTTTTGGGACCAACGCCTGGCAATCTACTCAATGATTCAATTAGTTCATTTAATGCAGTCATCTAGTTTTGTCCAAACAAATTGCCAAGAGAACCAGCCATCTGAGTACTTTCAGCTTTTAGTTTGTCTTGTAAATTTTGTGATGCGCTGTTGAAAGCAGCAGCAATCAACACTTGAAGAGTGTCTACATCTGTTGGATCAACAATAGCTGGATCGATTTTAATATCTGTGATTTTATACTTACCATTGATGGTAATCTCAACCATTCCTGCACCTGCATTACCAGTTGCAAAAGTTGTCTCTAATTTTGCTTGCATTTCATTTACATTCTTCTGTAAATCCTTCATGCCTCTCATCATATCAAATGGGTTGCTCATATTATTTTTATAAAAACATCTGTAGATGTTTCTTTTCCTCCGTAAGGTATTTATGGGTAATTACTTACCCATATATTTTTTATATTAGATTGAAACAAAATTCAAGAAGAAAAAATTATTCTTCTGCTAGTTTTCCTCTAAACATTTTAACTGCTTCATCGAGAAATTCATCTCTCTCTCTAGGTGCTTTGACTTTCTCTTCTACTTTTTTTTCTAATTCATAGCGAAGAGGTCCTCTGTATCCACTTATCTTAGCAATTGCCGCTCTTACAATCTTTTCCTGTGCTCTCATTTTTTGAATATAGAAATTCTTAGGTGCAGTTATTACAAGCACACCATTTATGTTTTCTACTTTTGAAATGTTCTCACATATATTTGCTAAAGCACCATATCTATTGCTCATCAGTTCTACAATTGCAGGAACCATCTGAATGGTGAAGATACCAGGAAGTTGAACATTTGGAGTTTGTTGAGGTGCATTGTTCTGTACTTGGACAGGTTCCTGCTGTACAGGATTATGATATTCCTCTTCCTCGTTTTCTGCAGCCTGGGCTTGCATTGCTAATTGTTCAATTCTAGCTTGGTGATCATCAACATCATTAACTTTTTGCTTCTCAAGTTCAGCCTGCTTCTCAAGTTCAGCCTGCTTCTCAAGTTCTGCTTGCTTCTCAAGTTCTGCTTGCTTTTCAAGTTCTGCTTGCTTTTCAAGTTCTGCTTGCTTTTCAAGTTCTGCTTGCTTTTCAAGTTCAGCTTGCTTTTCAAGTTCAGCTTGCTTCTCAAGTTCTGCTTGCTTCTCAAGTTCAGCCTGCTTCTCAAGTTCAGCC
>JBFHKM010000134.1:0-7757 GCA_041595335.1 Sphaerochaetaceae bacterium | reverse complement strand
CAATTGACAATGAAGAGAAAGAAGAGCAGAAAACAAACGGCGCTCAGAGACCTAATTATCAACCTTATGATGAGAGAACCCAAGTAAAAAGAACAACAAGTGATGATCAAGGTGCAATTGTTTTGACACTTGGAATTATCGCAATAGTTGCATCATTGACAGGTATTCTATCCTTGGTAGGACTTGTCTGTGGAATAATTGCTGTTGTAAAAGGTGCTAAAGTCAGAAAGATCAGTTCATCCGGTATGGCTGGATGGGTACTTGGTATAATTGCTGTAGTATTCAGCGGTGTTGCAGTATTTGCTGGAATGGCATTGCTCTCACAATTCATGCTGTACTCACGTTATATGATGTTTTAATTTACCAGTTTTTGATTGATATTGATCAATTTTAAATAATCCTAAAAGAAAGTGATTTTTCTTTTAGGATTTTTCTTAGAAGAATGTTAAAAAATTCTTTTCAATATTCTCATTCACCAATTCAATTGGTTCATTTTTAATTGAACTTATCTTTTGGCACATCATCAGAAGCGTATCTTTTGTGATATCGATATCTGCTTCTTTTCCAAGGGCCCAATTTATGGCTTCTATACCATCTGTCTCAACAAGAAGACGGTTCAAAGGAAGTCGTTTGACAAGATTTATAACACTTTCATCTCCACTCAAAATTCCAGGACCTATTGTGAAGTAGCAGTCCATCTTGAAGTACAGCTCAAGGTAATTCAAAGAAGAATACCAGTGAATTATTTTTGGCATGCTGTAGTTCTTAAGTATATCTGCTACAAGACGCTCCATTCCCTTTGAATGTATAATAACTGGCTTGTTTGTTTCTTCGGCGATGTTGAGTTGCTTCAAAAAAGCTGTGCGCTGATCCACCAAAGGAACAGTGCACCACACATCATCCATACCAATCTCTCCAATGACCTTTACTTTGTCAAAATAAGGCATCATCTCTGATACCTCATATCTGTCACTGTAGTTTGGATGGATGGCACATGTTGGATTGACATATTTACAGTCTGCAGTATTTTCAATCAATTCCTTACTTTCTTCAGGGTTCATTGCACAGGCCATGCTATATATTTCATTATCACAGAGATATTTTAAATCTTTAATTTTGATGTGGGTGTGCGCATCACATATCATATTGGTCCCCTACAAGATTATTAGAAATTTTTCATCAATTCTGTTTCGATGTTCTGTTTCACTCCATCTAAAGCACCATTGTACTGCTCATCAAGCTTCTGCAGATTGTCATGAACAAGTTTCATGAAGTCTGCATCATCTTCAGGGTTCAATTTGAAATCAGGACCATATTGAGCTCTCATCTGAGCTTCTTTCTGCTGAAGCTGAGGTGCAAACTGCTCTTTCATCTGCTGAATGAGTTGCTCCTGATGTGTTTGATATTGTCTGAAGAATTCAACCATCTGATCCATTATATCTGGAAGGCTCTCACTATCTGGCTGTACCTTTTTACAGATTTCTTTAAGCTTTTCAATTTTCTGAGGAAAAAGCTCATCACTTGGAAGTTTTACATTGAGGACTATGATATTTTTTATTCCCTCTACAAGAGCCTTTTTATCTTTTTCTTCATCAAAAACTTTGTTGAAATCCTCGATTGTGTAATCTATGTTATTTAAATATGATCCAGTAATTTGACTACCTTTCTTCACTGTATTGTTATGTGCAATCTTTTCAGTATCTACATGCAAATCTGCTGTTTTTTCTAGGGCTATTTCCCAAGCTGACTTAATTCTACCCATATTCTTAAGCTCCTTATTATAAAATTAATAATATTGAAAGAGATAAACAAGTATCAATCTCTGTATATGGCACATCATAACATCATTTTTAAATTTTAACACCATTGTATTTTTAAAGATGTCTTTAATTAAGTAGGTTTTTGAGTGAAAAGTGGGATAATTTTCTTTATAAACAAATAAAATAATGCTACTATGCTCTGCATGAATACATTTGATAATTTGATATACGGCTTTGACCTATTTGGAACTATTGTTTTTGCTTTTACCGGTGCACTCAAAGGAGTGCAGATGAAGTTTGACTTCCTTGGGGTTATAGTCTTTTCAGTTATTGTTGGATGTGGTGGAGGAATGCTCAGAGATTCTTTGATTGGAGCAACTCCAGCTGCAGCTCTAACAAACTGGATCTATCTTGTTCTTTGTATTGTGGTTGGTATTGTGGTGTTTTTTATTGGTCCTTACATTGAATCTGAAAGAAAGGTGATCAAATATACTGATGCAATTGGTCTTGGCGTTTTCACTGCAATTGGAACAGCAAAAGCTGGTCTATATGGTTGCTCTCCAATTGGTTCTGTTTTGTGTGGTGCCATAACTGCTACTGGCGGTGGTATCATAAGAGATCTGATGAGCAAGAACATACCAAATATCTTGACCTCAGATATATATGCAACAGCTGCAATTCTTGGTGGTTTTCTGTACCTTTGGCTCATAAGTTTGGGCTTTTCTAATCTTGTTGGGTTTCTTGCATGTTCATTCTTTGTTTTCATATTGAGAGTGGTTGTGATGAAACATAGACTTGAATTACCAAGAAGTGGAGTCAAAAAAAACTTCCATAAGTAATTAACTTGTAAAAAATACTTTATTAATGAAGATAAAAGTATTAACTTTTTAAGTATAGAGAGGAAAGTTAATGAAGACAGAAAAACTATATTATACAGATCCATATAAAAAGACACTCAATGCAAAAGTTGTTGAAGTAGATGATGATAAAGTTTACCTTGATAAAACAATCTGCTATCCAGAAGGTGGTGGGCAACCAGGTGATGTAGGTAAGTTAGATTCATTTGAAATATCAGATACACAAAAAGATGGCGATGCTGTTTATCATGTTGTAAAAAACAATGATTTCAAAGCAGGTGATGAGGTGAATCTCTCATTGGATTGGAATCATCGCTATAAGTACATGAAGATGCATACTGCACAGCACATTGTAAGTGGTGTTCTATATAATAAATTTGGAGTTGGTACATTATCTGTTCATCAGGGGGATAAAATACTGACTATTGAAATAGACAGAGATGAATTTCCTTTGAATCTATGCCATGAATTGGAAGATGAGGCAAATATTGCCATCAACAGCTCTCATGATGTTTCTTACATTGTAAAAGATGAAGAGGAAGCTCAGAAGATCAAAATAAGACGCTCTATAAAGGCTCATGGAATAATTCGATTTGTCGATATTGAAGGCGTTGATTTGATTGCTTGTGGTGGCCTTCATGTAGGCAACACTTCAGAGGTGAGTAGCATCTTATATGTGTCGCAAGAGATTGTGCGCTCACATGTCAGATTGATATTTAAAGTTGCAGAGGAAGCTAAAAGTGAAATTCGCAATATTCAACATATAGTCAGCACTCTAAATGTTAGGCACAGCACTCAGACTTTTGAAATCTTAGATTGTGATAAAAAATCAACAGAAAAAATACTTGAACTTGAGAGAGAGAACAGAACTCTTTGTGTGAATCTAGCTAAGAATCTATTATCTGATATGATAAAAAAAGATGGTGCTGTGATATGTGAGGATGTGAGCTCAAATCCAATTGACCTGTCTTTTTATAAAGATGCAATCGATGGTGATGATGTGGCACTTCTTCTCATCATGAGGACAGAAACAGATGCCAGATGGATGATATATCTCGGACCATCTTTCTCCCACTTCAGTTTGAAGATTTTGAAAAAAGAAATCTTCCCAATTGTAAATGCAAAGGGTGGTGGTAGACCTCCTTTCTTCCAGGGGAAATGTGACAATACAAATATAGATCAACTTTTTGAAAGCTTCAGGACATTGATGAATGAAAAAAAACAGTGAGAGCAAAATAGATATAGAAGAAGAGAAAGTGGATAAAAAATCTTCAAACAAATTTACAAACATCGATGGTTCAATAAGATGGAGAAAGCTAATATTCAGAACAGTAATTGCAATTGCTGTTGTCATGGTATTATTGATTGCGTATCAACATTTCTTTGGTGGTCAGACAATCAATATAGATGGAAAGAATGAATCGCTGGCACAAACTGCATACAACAAGCTGGGAACATCTGGAGTATTTCTGTTTGTTCTGATCGTTGATACATTCATTGTTCCAATGACAGTCGATGTTATGTATCCACTTGTAATTGCATGGGCGCCAATTAAAATATTCTTGGTCTTGGGGACAGCCTCTTTCATCGGAGGAATACTTGGTTATTGGATTGGACGTCTTCTATCTCATGTTAAGATAATTGATAAATTCGTAGATAGACTTGTTGGAACTCATAAAGCCTTTATAGATGATCATGGAGCATGGGCAATAGTCCTTGCTGCAATATCACCACTGCCATATTCAACCATATGTTGGGCTGCGGGAGTTGTAAAAGTTGACAACAGAAAGATAATACTTGCCTGTCTTGCACGATATTTAAGGATGATTCTTTACTATTACATCTTTGTTGGTGGAGTGAGTTTATTTGGTTAAAAAAATAGCAGATCTGAATCATTGATTCTCTCTGCTTTTTTTACATCTAAATGCTTTCGAACTCTATGTTGACGATACTCTGATACTCTCCAGCTATTACAGCCTGGTCTCCTTCCCATATCAATTCAAAATTGGCCAATGTATAAGACTGTGATTGCTGACCAGAATCAAAAGCCTTTGTGAAGGTTGCAACATTATCTGTTGAGGTGTATGCATCACTTTGAAGACCACCTGTAATCACAAGAAGATCTGGTGTGATTCCTGAGTAAAAACCTTCTGATGAGGTTGATGCTTTTCCAATGAATTCATTTGCTGTGACTGTGGTTTTGACAGTTGTAGCTAAAATTGTGTTTGCATCTTCATTTGTATAGATCTGAAATGGCATTGTTTCATCATCTTCATTCAAACTGAAGCCCTCAATTACAATCTCATTTTGATAATTTTCTAAATCACTGAAAGTCACTCCATCATAGTGAAGTGAGAAGCTAAAAGGAACTTCAGGCATGGTGCCTTCCCATACTAGATTTTGATTCATATATTGTTCTGCAAACAATGATGCAGCTGTAAATAAAATTATCATAGATAATGTAATTGCTCTTTTAATCATATAATTATAATAAGTTCTATTTGCTAGTACAGTCAATAGTTGATGATGTTCCAATCCTTTTTAAATGAGCCTGTTGAGGTTGTGATGATTCTTAACGCTGCATAATATATCTTGATGCATTTGATGAGACGCAATTTTTTTAAATTGATTATTTGTTCAGAGGCAGTGAATTAGCGGTTTTTAAATATGAAAAAACTGTCAGTTATATCATACATTTTTGCTCTATGGCACCTTGTTTAAATAGTAACAATTTGTACAGGTATTCATTATATATCTTTCTGATTGAATAATATTAGCTAAATAATTGATAGTTTAAGAACAAGTTGATAGCAGTAATTCTAACTTTTCCCCGCAAAAAAATCTTATATATAGAAAGATATTTATTATTAAAAATTATATTTAATAAAAAAATAACATATAAATTTTATACATAACAAAAAAGTCATGTAGTACTATTTTGATGTAGTTGAGATTTTTTTGCTATATATAACGATATAGTTAAAATAATAACAATATTGCACTTATTAGGGTTTTAAAAGTTCTGACCTTTTGTTAATATATGGACCATTCAAAATATTGGAGAATAAAAATAAATGACGAAAATTAATAAGACTTTATTAGTTATGACTCTTGCTTTCACAGCTGTTTTAGCTAGTTGTTCCAAATCAGATGCAACAGTTAAACCATCTCAAGAAAGTGAAGCTCAAGTTTCAGAGGTTAAAGCTCCTACTAAAGTGGAAGCTATCACTAAAGTACAGACAAAAGCTACTGCAAAAGCAGATGATACAAGTGCATTTGAATTGCCTACTGAAGATCAAGTTGTTCGTGGTGGTACATTCACAATCAGTAATGGTACTGAACCTGAATCATTGGACCCTGCTTTAATTCAGGGAGAGCCTGAACATAGATTGAACTATGCCTTATTCGAAGGTTTGGTAGAAAATGATCCTAAAACTGCAAATGCCATTCCAGGTATCGCAAAATCTTGGGAATTCAATGATGACAATACAGTCATTACTTTCCACCTAAGAGAATCAAAGTGGTCTGATGGTGTTGATTTGACAGCTAATGACTTCTTATATTCTTGGGAAAGAGAATTGGATCCAGCAACAGGTGCTCCTTATGCTTGGTTCCCTGAGATGTTCATCAAAGGTGCAGCAGAGTATGCAAATGGTGAAGTTGGTGAGGAAGGTCTGGGAGTCAAGGTTCTAGATGATTACACTCTACAGGTAACACTTGTTGGACCTCTTCCATATGCAATCAGTGCATTTGCTCACTATTCATTTGCAGCTGTTCCTCAGCATGTCATTGAAAAATATGGTGATGAATGGACTCAAGAAGACAAGATGGTATCAAATGGTCCATTTGTTTTAGAAGACCATGTATCACAATCATACATCTCATGTGTTAAAAATGAGAATTACTGGGATGCAGATAATGTTTATTTAGACAAAGTTGTATTCTTAGCAAGCGATGATGCAAACACAAACTACAACATGTACATAGATGGTGAGCTTGATTGGTTACCTTCAGTTTCAACAGAACAGATTGAATCAGCTAAGATGCGTAATGACTATCAAGTTGGTCCACAGCTTGCAACAGCATTCTACACAATCAACTGCATTGATCCAGCATTAAAATCACCTCTAGTAAGACAGGCACTATCTTATGCTGTTGATAGAGATTCAATGGTTGAGAACCTACTTGGTGGTGGTCAGATCCCAGCTTGGGGAATGGTTCCAGAGATGGCTGGTTATGATGCAATGGAATTCCCATTTGATGATTATGATGAAGCAAAAGATATGGCCAGAGAGAAAATGGCAGAAGCAGGATATCCCAATGGTATCGGTTTCCCAAAAATCACTCTTCTATACAACAGCAATGAATCCAACAGAAAAATTGCAGAACTATTGCAATCAAACTTCAAAGAAGTTCTTGGTATTCAATGTGATCTAGAGAACCAAGAATGGGGAACATTCTTATCAAACAGAAACGCTGGACAGTTCCAATTAGCTCGTGCTGGTTGGGTAGGTGATTATCAAGATCCTAACACTTTCTTAGATATGTTTGTATCAGGTGCTGCAATGAATGGTGGTAACTTCAACAATGCTGATTATGATGCGTTGATCAAAAAAGCTGCTACAATGCCTAATGGTCCTGACAGATTTGAAGTACTTCACCAAGCAGAAAACATATTGATTGAAGAAGAAGCAGTCATTCCTTTCTACTACTATGCATCAAGTGAATTGATCAACACAGAGAAATGGGGTGGTTGGTTCATAAACACAATGGATTATCATCCAGTAAAAAGTATCTATCTAAAAAGTAGCTATACAAAATAGTAATTTTTAGAAAGAAGATGATAGCAGGAATAAAATCCTGCTATTTTTTTGGTCAAAATTGTTCTATGTTGGTACTTTTTATTCATATTTTACCAAAAAGTAATACAACTTATCATGCCCTATCTCTTCTATTTTTGAGGTATGCAAAAAAGTGAATTTTTTTTCAAATTTTATACTAAAAATAAATCCATACAGGATATCATTTTAATACATTTTTTTTAAAAATAGTGTTTTAAACGATTCAAATTAAGGGTTTTAAGTGTTTTTTGATTGTGATAGCATTTTGTCTATCAAAAAAAATTGGAGAAAATAAAGAT
>JBFHKM010000133.1:0-7806 GCA_041595335.1 Sphaerochaetaceae bacterium | reverse complement strand
CCATTGCCAAGTATTGATACTGAGTCAATGAATGTTGAAAATCCTGAAGAGATCACTTCATTGCTTGCTACATTGGCATCATTCAGCTCTTCATTATAGACATATACATCACCAGATTTTTCAATACCAATATAATTCTTCATTATCATTTTTATTGTTGATCTGTTGCCTTCAATGATGCTGTTTATTTCTTCCATTGATTCTTCATCTGATTCTTCTGAATCACCAGAATCTTCTGGAAGGACTGCTCTGAAAGCTGTTATGCTCTTATCTTCATCATCATCATCGCCACCTGTGAAGGTAGAGATTAGAGATGCAAAATCAAATCCGCTTATTAAATCACCATTATCACTGTTCATGTTTGCAACAGTGACAGCTGTTTCAGCATCTGCTATAGCTGTTGTAAACTTACTTACAACATCAGCATCACCAATATCTGCTCCGTCTTCATCCAATGCTAGAATTGCTTTTGTGATGCTCTTTGATAGATTGTAGGCCAACTGGACTCTCAAAATTTCTTCTTTTGTAGGTTCATCAGAGAGAGTTGGTTTCAATATTGCATCAGTTAAATCTTTTAGAATATCTACTACATCACCATCAAGGCCAGAAGCATCTAGAGTATCCTCCAAAGCATCTACCTGAGCGTCAATCACAACTTTTGTGTTATGAGCTGCAATCAGTTTTGTTGAATCAGTCTCTTTTTCTTTCAAAGATTCTTTTATTGCTTTGATCTTGGTTTCATTCTTTGTAGAATAACTTGCTACCAGAGCTTCTTTTTCTGCATCAGAGTTCTCTTCAAGTACTGGAACTTTTACAATGTATCCATCAGTTGAATTACCAGAGGTAAGTGCAAATATCTTATCTTCACTTCCATCCTTTTTCAGTAAATCTTGTACCTTACTTGTATCTGAAGTTGCTTTTGATGAAATGCCTGTGACTGTTTTTTTTGTTGATGTTGATGTATTATTTTCAATACCAAAAATTTCATCTGAATCTACAGTATCATCAAAATCTGCTTCTGCTATTTCACCAGAATTATCATCCAATCCATCATCGTCATCAGCTGTTGCTAAAGCGGCATTATTTTCTGTTGAACTATTTGGTTCAACAGTTTCTTCAGTAGGATCAGTTGCATTGTCTGAAGCTTCTACAGCATCGTCTGCTGATGCACCTGGTAAGGTTATTCCCAATCCATCAGAATAAGTGTTTCCACTCATGAAACTGAAGAATCCAGAATATGCGTCCTGGCTACAACCAGACAGAATCAATGTCGTTGCTAATGCCAACACAAGTAATCCAATTTTATTTTTTTTAATCATAATCTCTCCTTGCCTTCAAAATAAAGACATGTCAGGGTCAAAAATATTTAATTTTCCTTATAAATATCTGGTTCTATTATAATACATATCTGTCTTTATAAAAATGATATTCACATACAAACTTCACATTTACTTCACAATACTACTTAACAAACTACCACTCACTTTTCAATTTATGCACTTATTTATTTTTTTTCATGACAATCAACAAAAAAACCTCGACTATTTTGGTGTAGATAGCCGAAGTTTTTGTTTATTATTTTGAATTATATAACATATATGTATGTTATTAGATTAGTTTTTATCGATTATCAGAGGTAATACTTCTTTCGTATCACTTCTAAGTTCAATTTTTGATTTGTCTCATTATCAATATAAAGGTTTGTAATTCTGTCCTTATAGAACTCAATTGTTTTATAACGAACCAATTTCATAGTTGAATTTACAAGTCCATCATCTTCACTGAATGGTTTCTCAATTATAGCAAATTTATGAGGAAGCCAGATACTGTTTATACTTGTTGCAAGTGGTTCATAGCTTCTTAGCTCCTCTGTTATTGCAGATAATGCTTCTTCAGGGGTCTTGCAATCTTTATCTTTTATAAGCTGTTTGACCAAATCATCTTGAAGAGTGACCAAACTTGTTGTGTAAGCTTGATGATCATTATAAATAAGCAATTGATTGATGATATCAACATTGTTGTACATTATCTCTTCAACTTCTTCAGGGGAATATTTCTCCCCTTCCTTGTTTATGAGAAGGGCTTTCTCACGACCTGTGACTACCAAGAAATTATCTTCATCATAATATCCAAGGTCACCTGTCCAAAGCCATCCATCCTTGAGTACCTCTGCAGTTGCTTCTGGATTCTTGAAATAGCCTTTCATGACATTTTCACCTTTTATTACAATCTCTCCACGCTGTCCAACTTTAGCTTCTGTTTTTTCATCAATCATTATCTTGCATTCAATTGATGGTGCAACAGAACCACTTGTTCCAAATTTTACTCTCGTTGGACTGTTACTGCTTATAATGGGAGCTGCTTCTGTAAGTCCATATCCCTGATAAATAGGAATTCCAATTGCTGCAAAGAATCTCTGCTGCTTTGCTTCTAGCAAGGCACCTCCACCCACACAGTAATTGAATCTGTTGCCGAATACCTCTCTGAGCTTTGGGAAAACAAGTTTGTTTGCTAAAGCATAAGGAATGGCGGTTTTAAAACGAACAAGGGAGCTTCCTTTGTGAAAGCCATCACCATTACGTGCTATACCAGCTTTCAGACCACTGTTGAATATTTTGAGTCCAATACCACCGGTCTTGTTCACACCTTGAGTCATTTTTTTCATGAAGTTTCCACTTATTGAAGGTACTGTCATCATGAATGTTGGATTCACTTCTTTTAGATTTTTTGGAAAGTTTCTTATTATAGATGCATTGGTCTTACCGGCATCAACAAAATGAAGGGTTATTCCTTTCAAGAATGATGTGTAGATTCCAACTGTATGAGCAAAAGAGTGATCAACTGGTAAAACAACCAATGTTTCAAAAGATGCATCTGGTAGATTGAATATTTTTACAGCATCATGAGAGTTTGCCCAATAGTTTAGATGAGTCAACATAATTCCCTTAGGGTTTCCTGTTGTTCCACTTGTATAGCAGATATTTATGACATCATCTTGTTTGATATCTTTTTCAATATCGGAGACAAGACTTGGGTTTGTTCTGAGAATCTGCTCACCTTCTTCAATCAATGAGCCATACAATAGGTATTCGTTACCTTCAACCCAATTGTTCTTTTTAGCTTGCTCTTCAATTTTTTCTGTGAATTCATTCAAATATAATATCTTAACAGGATGATCAAAATATTTAACAGCACCCTCTACTTTAGAAAAAGTATTGTGAGATGCAACAATTATTGTTGATTCACTGTGATTTACTCTAAATCCAATTTCTTCTTCTGTGAGTTTAATAGAAAGAGGAACACTGATGCCTCTAGCTTTAATAACACCAAGTTCAGTATTTACCCACTCAGTGCTACCTTCTGCTAGAATAGCAACTTTATCTTCTACTTTAAAACCATGCTTTATCAATGCCGAAGCAATGCAGTCTGTTATTGCATCACATTGGAAATATGAGCATCCAATCCATTTTCCATCAATTTTCTTGGTTGTATAAGATCTATCAGGATACTTTCTTGCAGCATCATGAAGCATAGTAATAATTGTCTTTTCCATTTATAAAAACTTCCCTAAATTATTTAATAGTAAATTAAGAGTAATTTATAAAATTCACTTAATCAAGACAAATATTGGTTTTTTGTCAAATTAAAGTATTAATGCGTTTTTAAAGATTTAAATGTGTTATATATACTTATTAGTTATTTTCTAATAATGATGAATCTCGTTTGTTCCAAGATGAGATTGAAAAAGCGATATCATCACTGTTGATGAAAGCTTCTGCATATTCTGCAACATCACCATCTTTGAATTCAGAAGTTCTTCTGATTTTTGAGTGTGCTGATGTAATTGAAAGGTTCAACATTCTAGCTTCTTCAATTGTAGGATTGACTGGGATCAACATTGTCTGAACTTTAACAACAGGTTGTCCTGCAATTTCACTCAATAAGGAAATGCTATTTACATGGTGTATATCTTTATCAATCAATTTTGAACCAAGTTCCACTCTATAATATGTGTTCACAATAGCCTCAGGAACATTATCTCTGAATCTCAATCTCTTTATGAAGAATACTTCATTCTCACCTTTTGGTAACTTAAGAGCTATTATCAAATTTGATGTTGCAGGAATTTTTTTAGCTTCTAGAACTTCATATACAACAGAGTCATCTACTCCATAGCTGTACTGCTGTTCAAGTACATCATTGATGCTTGCTCTAACAAATGTTCCTTTTCCCTGAATCTTATAAACCAATTTCTGGTCCTCTAATTCCTTCAGCGCTCTTCTAACTGTGATTCTTGAAACTTGATACATCTCACATAATTGTGATTCTGAAGGTATCAACATACCTTCATACCAAGCGCCTGAAATAATTTTATCTTGAATAGAATTGTACAAAACTCTGTGTTTAAACATAATGAATTCTCCGTTATTTATATTTTCCTCCTTGTAAGTTACAAAACAAGTAATTTTTTTTCAACAGTTAACTATAATAAAAACTATAATATATTAATAATATTTTTTTAGTACTAAACGTTATACTATACAAAAGGAGAGGATAATTATATACCAGTTCCAAAAATAGCAATATTTTTCACACTTGAAAAATAATTATAAAAAAATAACTTAAACGATTATATTTTTTTTATTTTGGGTAAACAAAAGAGTAAGTACTGTTCATATCTAAGCAATTCTTCTAACTTAAGCAATGATAATTTAGCAATAAAAAGGGAATAAATTAATTTACAATAGGACTGAGTTCTAATTCAAAATCTCAATATATGAAAATTATATATATATGTTGATTGCAATTAAAATAGAGAAAAAACCACCCTCTCTCCTTATAATTTAATATAGCTAAAAAGGAAAGACGGTGGAAAAGTAATTTTTTTTATGAAGAGTAAGAATCATCTCAATTCAATGCAATTTTATATATTTCTAAAATATCTTTTTTCTCGAGTTTTTTTCTTGTATTTGAAGGACTACCACTTAAAAGAGCATCTGTAGCCATCTTCTCACTTGATTTGATGAAAGCATTTTTATCAATTCCATATTCAATGAGACTCGGAATTTCAACTGCTTTTATCAATTTTTTAAGCTCTTGTATAAAAAGGCCTGCTGCTTTTTCGTCATCACAGTCTTCATCAGCTGCGCCAATTGCTCTTGCAACTTCAGCAAATCGACTGTAACAACCATCAACAACATATTCAAGGCACGATACAATCAACATGGCATTTGAAAAACCATGAGGAACATGAAAGAGTGCACCTATTGGACGTGACATTCCATGCACCACTGTAACTGATGAATTGTTTATACACAGACCAGCTTCATAAGCAGCTATTGCCATTTGCTCTCTTGCTTTCTTATTCTCTCCATCTTCATATGCTATTGGAAGATATTTGAAGATACGTTTTATGGCTGAAAGAGCAAAGACATCAGTAACTGGAGTTGCTTTTTTTGATGTATAAGCTTCAACTGCATGTGTCAGTGCATCAATTCCTGTAGCTGATGTTACATTTTTAGGTGATGAATAGGACAGTGATGGATCAATTATGGCCAATTCAGGAAGTAGAGCCTCTCCTTTTAGAAGCATTTTTACATCCGTCTTTGTGTCTGTGATGATAGTGAATTTTGTGACCTCACTTCCAGTTCCAGCTGTTGTTGAAATTAGAACAACAGGAGGAAAATCGCCTGAAATTTCCTTTCCTGCATAATCGGATATATCACCGGGTAAAACAGTCATAGCCGAACATGCTTTTGCACTATCAAGTGGTGATCCACCCCCAATTCCTATTATAAAATCACAATTTTCTTTTTTATAAGCAGCAACGGATGAAAATATCATCTCGTCAGTTGGTTCTCCTGTTATATCATTGAATACTGAGTATGAAACTGAATTATAAATCAATAAATCAGTTAATCTTTTGAGTATGCCAGATTGTGTTATATGTTTTCCTGTAATGATGAGTGCTTTTTTTCCGATTTTTGCAATTCTCTCTCCTGAATCAATCAAGGCATTCTCACCCATTATTGCACATTTTGAAGTGGTAAATTGTGTTGACATTTTTTTTCCTTATTTATTTTTTACTCAATTTTTTATGTTATGTTCAACTGTGTTTGAAATCAAACAGGAATGGTTGAGGCTTCATGTTATAAATCGGATACTTCTAATTATGAAAACTTTGCAATTTCACAAATAAAATCTCGATATAAAAACATCAAGCACAGAACCATTTCGTTCAAATAAAATTATAATTACATGGAATATTGTCAAAGTCATCAAAGATATAAACAATTAAATATCCACATTATTATTTAAATTAAATTTCGGCTAAAACTTCTTCTAACTTCAATAATTCCTCTTCAATCTGCTCTTCAGTTATAATCAGAGGTGGGTTAACAAAAATCATATTTTCGTGAGAATATGTCATGAAGCCTTTAGATTTCAAGGATCCAATTATACCACTCATCACTCCATCAGGATCATATCCATATTCCACTAAAGGTTGCTTTGTCTCTTTATCTTTTACAAGTTCAACGGAAGAAAACAATCCTATATGTCTGACATCACCGACACACTCATATTTTTGTGCTATCTCATCAAGTCGTTTTGCAAGATATGCTCCTGTTTTCTTTACATTATCTGCAATTTTTGCATCTTCATAATATTGAATGCATGCAACACCAGCTGCACAAGCAAGAGGATGTCCACTGTATGTGAGACCACATGACAGTAAGTTGTCATCAAAGAAAGATGCTATTTCTGATCTAACTGCAACTCCACCAAGTGGAACATATCCACATGTAACACCTTTTGCAAATGTAACTATGTCTGGAACAACATCAAAGTTTTCAAAAGCAAAGCATGTTCCAGTGCGATACCAACCAGCCATCACTTCATCGACAATCATCAAAATGCCATACCTGTCACATACAGTTCGAACACCTTTCATATAGCCTTTAGGGGGAATTATTACTCCATTAGATCCTGTAACTGTTTCCATCACAATTGCTGCAATTGAATCACGCCCTTCATACCTGATCTGCTCTTCTAACTTATCAATATAATATTCTACAGCCTCTTTCTCACTTTCAAAAGGAATCTTCTCTCTATATATATAAGGGTCAAAAAACTTAACAAATCCAGGAACGCCTGGTTCCAAAGCAAATCTACGAGGTTCTCCTGTTAGATTACCGGCACCAAAGGTTGATCCATGATAGCTTCTGTAACGACTCATTATCTTATGACGACCTGTAAACATGCGGGCAATTTTTATTGCATTTTCATTTGCATCAGCTCCAGCATTTGTAAAGAATACCTTACCAAACTCTTCGGGTAGAAGAGATATGATTTTCTCCGCCAGTGTTGCTCTTGAAATGTCAGCATATCCTGGGCCAATATAACAATATTGATCAATCTTTTCCTTGATAGCATCTCCAATGGCTTTGTTTGCAAAACCAACATTGAGATTGACCAATTCAGAGGACATATCAGTGTATCGATTGCCTTCATAATCCCACATATAAATTCCCTCTGCTTTTTCAATTGCTATGGGGTTTATATTTCTTTGTTTGCTCCAAGATTGCAGACTATATTTTTTCTGTTTTTCTGTAATTTCTTTTCCAGTCATTGTTTTTCCTTTTAATCGTCGTTATCTGCTTTGAGTACAGCATTCATCATTACAGTTGCACCTTCTGTGCACTGCTCCATTGATGAATATTCTGGTTCACAATGACTGAGTCCATCCTTAGATTGAACAAAAATCATAGTTGTTGGCATCATGTAAGATGCAAACTGTGCATCATG
>JBFHKM010000132.1:0-8068 GCA_041595335.1 Sphaerochaetaceae bacterium | reverse complement strand
TATCTTGTGATGTTGTTCAAAGCACCTGTCTTCTTTATGCCACTTAAATAAGTAGCAAAAGATGCTACGGATGCAGCTGCTGCCAAGTAGAAAATAACAGTGAGTACCTTTGAATAAGTATCAAGGAAGCTCAAACTGCTCATCATTCTGCTCAAAGCAAGATAGATAACACCGAGTACTGCTGATACTGCATAAAGCACTGCTTTGCTCTTACCCCAGATGTTAGCAGGCAATGCTTTGCCCTCTCTCATCATTAGCATTCGAACAAATGCCTGTGCAAACTCTCTCCACATGATGATTATAAAAGCTATAACCGGCATGATTCCAACAGTCATCAAACATACAAAATATGTCAATCTGCTGAATGTGTCTGCAAATGGATCCATGACCTTACCAAGGTCTGTAACCATATTCCTCTTACGTGCGATTATACCATCAAGCAAATCTGTTGCTTCTATAGCCACAAATAGTATCAATACCAATACTGTCGACAGTACATAATATTTCTCTCCAAACCAAGTAGGTAAGTTGAAAGAAATAAAGAACAAAGGGGTCATGCACAATCTTGCAAATGTTAATTTATTAGGTAGATTCATAAACTACTTCCTTTCTGGCCAGATATCATTCAATTTTGCATCAAGGTAAGATACAAAATACTTTCCATCAAGACTCTCGCCAGTGATATTCTTAATTAGCTTCTCTGGAGTGTAGATACCACCAAACTTAAACAGATGATCATTCAAATATTCAGTTATTGGTAATATTCCTTTATCTGCAAAGGATTTGTTATAATTCTCAACACCACCAAAATCTTCAATCAATTTGGCATTTATCTGAGCAGAATATAGGTTACCGATACCATAAGTTGGGAAGTATCCAAAAAGACCACTTGCCCAGTGAACATCCTGAAGACATCCTTCAGCCAATCTCTTGACCTCAAGTCCAAACATCTCATGGAACAATCTATTCCATTCTTCAGGTAGATTCTCAACCTCAAGCTCTCCATCGATAAGTTTCTTCTCAAGAGTATATCTCAAAATAATATGCAAGTTATAGGTTGTTTCATCTGCATTTGTTCTTATGTATGTTGGTTGAACTCTGTTTATAGCTCTGACGAAATCTTCTTTTTTGACGTCTTTTAAATTCTCCATAAATAGAGCTTGGAATTCATCATAGTATCTGTCCCAGAATATTTTGGATCTCAAAACCACATTTTCATAAGTACGACTTATGCACTCATGGAAGCCCATGCTGACACCCTCTCCAAGGCTTGTACCTTTGATGATGCCACTTGATGCACCCATCTCATAGAGTGCATGACCTGCTTCGTGAACAGTTGAACTCAATGGATCGACAACACTTGGATCATTATATCTAGTTGTTATTCTGATATCATCACTTCCAAGGGTGGATGTGAAAGGATGCTCACTGATAGCAAGAGTTCCACGTTTTTTATCAAAACCCATCTCTGATAAAATCTTCATAGCAAACTTCTCTTGCTTCTGTTTATCATAAGGTCTGTATAAAAAATCATCCTTCATCTCTATGGAAGAGTACTCTTTTACCATTCTTACAAGATTTGGTTCCAATTCACCAAAAATCTTATCCAGTTTCTTGCTGCTCATACCCTCTTCATACAGATTCAGAAGAGCATCATATAGTGACTGACCTTCCTCTCTGATATAACCAGCTTCCTCTCTTTCTAATTCCACAACTTCTTTCAAAATAGGAGCAAAAGCACCAAAATCTTCAGTATTTCTAGCTTTTACCCAAGCGTTGTAAGCAAGAGTCAGAGCTTTCTCCTTTCTTCCTATAAACTCGTTTGGAATCTTCTTGTTTCTTGAATAGGTCAAATATCTTTTCTTGATCAGAGCTTTTTCAAAGTCTGTCTCACCAAATCCCTCTTTATTGTCATCATTGGCACCCAATTGCTCCAACAGACTTCCAAGTTCATCAGCTGTTTCCAAGCTATGAATCTTCTGTGATATCAATGCAAGCTGCACTGATCTTTCCTCTGCAAAGGAAGGTGAACCTGCAGTTTCCATATCAAATTCCAAAGTAGCACTTATATGTATGTAAATTACTATCTCTTTATCTTTTTCTACCAATTTTTCAAAAAGGTCTTTCTTTAACATCTGTTAACTCCTAATAAAATAGAGAGGACAAGATAAAAGATTTACCCCTATCTCATCCCGTATCAATATTATACATAGAAAATGACAATAAAGTAAGAGAGCAGCATCTCTGCTGCTCTCCTGACTTATAATTTTTATAGTTCAATCTGATGAGAATCAACGATTGAATGTAATTTCTTAACAAAACTATCGTAGTCACCCCATTTCTGCTGCTTACCAGTTCTAAGTCTAACAGAGAATTCACCACTCTCCATTTCCTTCTCACCAACAACCAACATGTAAGGAACTTTGTTTAGCTGAGCGTTTTTAATCTTAACTTTCATGTGATCATCACTTAAATCAGCGGATGCTCTGAATTCTTCCATTCTGAGTTTTCCTTCCAATTCTTTACAATAATCAAAACAGTTATCTCCAACAGGAATGATTTTAACCTGTTCTGGAGCCAACCAAGCTGGGAAAGCGCCTGCATAATGCTCAAGCAATACACCGAAGAATCTTTCGATAGATCCAAGTAATGCTCTGTGAATCATGTAAGGACGTTTTTCAATACCATCTTTATCTGTGAAAGTCATGTTAAATCTTTCAGGTAAGTTGAAGTCAAATTGAACTGTTGATAGCTGCCATGCTCTTCCGATAGCATCTTTTATCTTCAAATCAATTTTAGGACCGTAGAATGCACCACCGCCTTCATCAACTTCATACTCAAGTCCTTCTTTCTCGATAGCTTTTTTCAAAGCTTCAGTTGCAGTTGCCCATCTTTCAGGTTCACCAACAGCTTTTTCAGGTCGAGTGGATAGATATGCTTTAATTTCTTGGAAACCAAAACTGTGTAGCATATTCAATGAGAACTTCAATACTGTCAAAATTTCATCATCAACTTGTTCAGGTGTTACAAATAAGTGTGCATCATCCTGAGTGAATCCTCTTACTCTCAATAGACCATGTAAAGCACCAGCTTTCTCATACCTATAAACTGTGCCTAATTCAGCCCATCTTAAAGGTAGATCTCTATAAGAGTGTTTTGTGTTGTTATAAATCATGATATGGAAAGGGCAGTTCATAGGTTTTGCATAGTAATCTGCTTTATCCATTTCCATTGGAGGGTACATACCATCATGATAGAAATCCAAGTGACCACTTGTTTCCCACAACCATGATTTACCTACATGAGGTGTATAGACCATTTCATAACCATTTTTATAATGCTCTTTTCTCCAGAAGTCCTCTATAACGCCTCTGATTCTAGCACCTTTTGGATGCCAGTATACCAAGCCTGGACCTGCTTCTTCATGCATAGAGAATAGATCTAATTCTTTACCCAATCTTCTGTGGTCTCTCTTCTCGATATCTTTCAACTTTGTTAAATAAGCATCTAAATCTTTCTTGTTGTTCCAAGCTGTACCGTAAATACGTGTTAGCATTGGATTGGATTCTTTTCCTCTCCAGTATGCAGCTGCAATGTTCATCAACTTGAAAGCTCTAGGATCTAGTTTCTTTGTAGATTCTACATGTGGTCCTCTACATAGGTCTGTAAAAATACCTTGATTGTATAATGTTACAGTCTCACCTTCAGGAATTGAATCAAGTAATTCGAGTTTGTACTTCTGATCCTTGAATTTTTCTCTTGCTTCATCACGAGTTACTTCAGTTCTAACAAACTTTCTATCACTCTTGATGATTTCTCTCATCTTCTCTTCAATAACTGCAAGGTCATCATTTACTAATTGACGTGGAAGGTCAAAGTCGTAATAGAAACCTGTATCAATTGCAGGTCCGATAGCTATCTGTGCTGTTGGAAACATGTCCAGTACAGCTTCAGCCATTACGTGAGCCATGGAATGTCGTTTCATTTCCAATTTCTGCTCAGGACTTAATTTCTCTGCCATATTCATCTCCTAATCATTAGGTCTTTAAAATACAAAAACTCTTACATCATCACCTCTGCAAATGATGAGTAAAACATCAATTACAAGGACGAAAATATAAGAGTTCCGCGGTTCCACCTTGCTTCCTTCTTAAAACTTAAGAAGACGCTTAATTGTATCCGTTTACGTAGGACTGGACGGCTCAGCTAATGGAATAATTTATTCGTTCACATCGCAGCTCGAAAGGGGTTTTCATCAATAAGTTACCAGAAGTCTCTCAGCCTTGAACTTCCTCTCTCTCAGCACTTTTATCGATTACTCGTCTTTGTCATCGCTATTTATATCACTAGAATGCACTTTTTATGATAACTCGTCAAGAATAAGCTATTCAATTTTATAAAAATAATTTATTTACGAGAACTTCAGCCATTTCTTCAAGCATTTCCTGTTCTTTCTCTGTAAAACGGGCAAAATTTTCACTGTCGATATCAATCAGACCAACAACCTTGCCATCTGCAATCAAAGGAACAGCAATCTCACTGTTGGAATCTTTATCGCAAGCAATATGTCCTTCAAATGTATGAACATTGTCAACAATAAGAGTCTTGCCTTCTTTGTATGCAGTTCCACAGACTCCATTGCTGAAAGCAATAGAATTGCAGGCTATCTTACCTTGAAAAGGGCCAAGCTTTAAATTATCACCATCAGTCAAGTAGAATCCTACCCAGTTGATGTTGTCAAATATAGAATTTAAATATGCACTGGCATTAGCCAATTCACTGTATCTGGTAGCAACATTCTGATTCCAGTTACCAATCAAAGCATTCAATAGGGAAGCTTCATCACTCATTTTATTACCCTTTATTTTCTTTTTGTTAACTTAGCCGGTGTTTTAACATTACCATCTCTAAGTCTCATTGCTAATTTAGGACTTACAATAGTTCCAGGACCGTTTATGCAGCCACCTTCACAAATCATAACTTCAATCAATTCAGCAGCAGGTGCTTTTTTAGGCCAGATTTTCATTCCACGGAATGTTTTTAAATCCAGTCCATTGATATACATAGGTGTTATTTCCTGACCTTCTTGAAGTCTGTGAACAACACATCCAGCAACACCTTCAGATACTGCAAAATCTCTGCAGTCTTCAAACTCTGAGGTATCACCCATATCAGCAGCCTCTACTTCTCTTACATCTATATCCTTAGCCATAAACAATGCAGCAAGTTCGCTGTAATTTATAACACCATCAACAGTCTTCAATCTAACGGCTTCAATACGTTTTGAAAGACAGGGTCCGATGAATACTGTCTTGACTTCAGGATCTTTTTCTTTAACCATCTGAGCTATGTAGCCCATGGGAGACAATGTATCAGATTTCTTTTCTTTTAGGAAAGGTAGATGCCTGTTTATAAGCTCAATATATGAAGGACAGCATGAGGTGGTCATGTAAGGCTCCCCCTCTTCCAATCTTTCAATTATTTCTTTAGCTTCATTTTCAGCAGTTATAGCAGCACCTTCACTCACCTCAACAACTTCATCAAAGCCTGCTAGAAGCAATCCTTGTTTTATCTGTTCTAAAGTTCCTGGGAACTGTCCATCAATTGAAGGAGCAATCATTGCAACAACTTTATCGTCATTTTGAAGGTATTTAAGAGTTGTGAACAGACTGCTTCTTTCAACAATGGCACCAAATGGACAACTTCTTGTGCACTTACCACAGCTGATACATTTTTTATAATCAACATTCACAATGCCATTTTCATTTTTCTTGATGGCACCAACAGGACATGCAGCTTCACATGGTACAGGAATATGTACAACACTATGGAAAGGACAGACATCCATACATTTACCGCATCTTATGCATAATTCTTGATTTATATGAGCTTGCCCATTAGAAAAGAAGATTGCATCCTTTGGACAGTTAACATAACAAGGACGAGCAAAGCAGCCACGACAGGCATCGCTGATTAAATATTGATCTTTGGGACAGCTACTGCAAGCAGTGCTGATTGTTGTGATTACTGGAGTTGCTAGAATTTCCTTCTTCATCACTTCTTTGTAGTACTCACTCAAAGGTTTCATCTCATCATCATCTTTTTCAATATTCACGCCAAGGAAAGCCATTATTCTATAACGAATCATAGCTCGCTCTTTGTAAATGCAGCACCTGCTTGAATCAGCATCCTTTGGAATGATCCAAAATGGTATCTTATCTATATCTTCTTCCAGCGTTCCCGCGAAAAAAGATTTGATTACCATTGAATGAACCTGCCTTTTCAAACGTGTGTATTGATTGTTTAATTCTAGCATATTGAGATTGTTTCCTTAGTTTTTGAACTAAAAACTACTTATACTTCTTCCATCAAAAGTTTGTTCAATTTCTCTGGATTCATGTTGCCATGAAGCTTTCCATTGACCATAACAAAGGGAGCACTAGCTTCCTCACCAGTAGCATCACCTATTTTTTTGCATGCACCAAGGCAAGAACAACCTTCAAATTCAAACTTACTCAAAAGTTCAGGATTTAAAAAATCATTATATAATAAAAGATCAGCACCACCTTGTACAAAACAAGATGTTCCTACACAAATTTTGACTAAAATCTTATCTTTCTTCTTCATATTTTCCTCCAAAATTTCACATTACGAGTTTACATTATTTGCTATCAAATTAAAAGTAGAATGCGCTACAGATATTCTTGAGATGTTTCTTTTAGATAATTATCTTCAAGAGCCTTTCTCAAACGGCCTATAATAGTTCTTCTTATTCCTATCTCCACAGGGATATTAGGATCTTGATGAGCTTCATTGATTTTTGTTCCCACAATAAAATGAACCTGATCACTATCTTCCAAAATTTCAATAAATTTCTTTACTGGATCATTTGGGAGTTCATATACTGGAGTTTTTGCTTCCAGATGTGTTGCTACCTTACTCAAGGTCAACATTCCTTCGGTTACCAAATCGATTCCTTCCATCTTAGAAGCGGGAGGAACATCTGAGGACCAACAGGATAGATCAACCTTCAGTTTTTTTTCAAACAACCTGCTTACAATCAAAGCTGTTGTACCACCTGATACTATTTTCTTGCCACTGAATTTTTTTATCTTCTCTCCAAGAATGCTATCTGATTCTTTTGAAAAAGGAGGTCCAGTTACAATCAAAGTACGTCTTGGACGTCTTACATAGATGCAGGAGCAGGTTATATCATCACGGGAGGCAAGGCCATCAAGACTCAAAGCTTTGTTAACAATTGCTTTTGTGAGGTCTTTACTGCTTATCTCACTGTTGTTTTCAAGTGTTCGTTCAATAAATTTATTCACTCCACCTATTCTCCAACCAAGAGGCATTGTAAGACCAAGTCCAGATTGAGTGACCCCATCACTGAACATAAGAAGTCTGTCACCTACTTCAAGGTTGAAAGTTTGTCTATGAAGCAATTCTTTTTTAAAAGCACCCTCTCGCTGAAGGTCAATTGTATCACCAGTCCAGGGGATATTCTTGACTCCTTTGAAAAACAGTGCTGATGGATTGTCATATTCAAGGAAATTAACAACGATTTTCTCAACCGAATTATCGTATCTAATATCTGCAATTGAGAATGTTGAGTAGCTTATCTTTCTCTCCTTGCATACGGGAAGAGTGTCCATTATGATTTTCGCTGAATGGGTCAGGTCCATGGGAGAGAAACTCAAGTTATGGGCCATATGAGCTGTGAGAGATGCCAAAACATTGGCTTTAACTCCTGAACCCAGTCCATCACTCAAGATTGCAACGATTTGATTTCTTTCAGGATTTCTGCTCAGTAAAAACACATCGCCACCAATCTTCTGTCCGTGCTTGTAGACTTGAGAGTAATCAACATCTATAAAAATGTCGTTCACAGTAAATCCTCCTCATTATCTATCGTAAAACCATCATCTTCTGAAGAAGATGGAACCTGGAACGCTTCAATCAATGAATTGAGTGTTATTTCCGTATCAGCTGCATTCTCTCCCAAAAGGGAAGCAATCTGCTGTACTGTTTCAAGACTGTGTTGAATTACAACCTCAGCCTTTTTGAC